>JBILHQ010000162.1:0-14753 GCA_044350415.1 Saprospiraceae bacterium
CGCCGCTTCGCGAAAAGCAAGGCTGGGGCGGTTGGGCTGCTGCCGGCGGCTTCAGCAATGGGTACAGTGGGGTTCTGGCTGGTGCGGTCGATTACCGCACGCCCAATGAAAAGTGGGCTTTTCGCCTGCAAAGTTCCGCCAAACGCGGCGGAAATCTTCGGGCACCCGACTATTGGCTGTACAATACCGGCCACGCGGAACTCAATTTCTCCACCCTCATGGAATGGAAACAAAACGAGCGCAGCAAACACGAACTCAGCTTCTCCCGGATTGACCAAAAATTGGCCATTCTGAAAGCATCGCACCTCGGTAATGTCGACCAGATTCTTGCAGCAACGCAACTGGACACCCCGATCAATAATATCGACCGGTTTACCTACACCATTAACCGTCCGTACCAAAGCATCCAGCATTACACGGTAAAATACCGTTATGCGCACATTATCAATGATTTCTGGAAATGGACGGCCCAGTACAGTTACCAGTTTAATCAACGCCAGGAATACGATGTGGTGCGAAAAACGGGTGTTGCAGCCGACCGGCCCCAGGTGTCATTCCGGTTGTTTACCAATGCGCTGGATTTGGGCATCGAGCAAAAAGCGAAGCGGTATTGGCAAACAGAAGGTGGAATCCAGCTCCTTACTGCGCAGAATTACACCAACCGCGGGGCGTTTATTCCCAATTATACAGGATTGGGTGCTTCGGTTTGGGCACATGAACGTTGGCGCAAATATGCAGTGCCCTGGGAATGGGAAATCGGCGGACGGTACGATTATCGGTACAGCCATGTATACACGGAGGGGAATTTTGGCAGGGATATCAATAGAAATGTACAATTTGGCAATGTGTCGGGCGTCACAGGGGTGCATTATCACTTCAATAAGGCAATTGCGTTGACCTTACATTCGGGGTATGCGTGGCGGCCTCCATCGGTGTATGAATTATTTGCCAAAGGCGTACACCATGGCGCGGGCACTTATGAAGAAGGGGATTCCAGTTTGACTTCAGAGAAATCGTTGAATACTAACCTTACGTTAGACATTACGGGCGTAAAATACAAGGGATTTCGCGGTTCGCTGACGCTCTATCGCAACCAGGTAAATGATTTTATTTACCTCGATCCACAGAACACGATAAAAATTACCGTGCGTGGCCCTTTCCCAGCCTATTACTACAAACAGGCAGATGCGGTGTTGCAGGGAATAGATGCCCTGGCCGATTTTCCAATCTATGGAGGTTTGACGCTGGAAACCCGTGCGTCTTTGATTCGCGCCTGGCGGAAACTGGACAGTCCCCATCCTGAATCCGGGAAAATGACCGATCCATTGCCGTTGATGCCTTCCGACCGCTACCAATATGGTCTTCGGTGGACATCGGCCGGGACCGGCAATTCTACGTTCCGGGTGATGGGCAATACCATTTTGCAGCAAGCCAGGATTCCCGCGGAAGGATTACTGAAGGCACCACCGCCAGCATTTACCACCTTCAGTTTTGATGCTACCCATACCTTTCACATGGACCGGCAGAAAAATGGGAAAGCCATCAACCGGGCATTGGAACTGGGGCTTACCCTGCAGAACCTGACTAATGTGCGGTACAGGGAATACCTGAATTTTTTTCGGTACTATGCCGATGAACCGGGCTTTAACGCTGGTTTAAGGGCAAAATTGACATTTTGATTAACCATATTTTTTTATCACTACAATTCATTTATTATGATCATTACACAAAAATTATTATTTTCAGTAATAAGTACAACTGCTCTTTTGGGTACACTTTTTATGACAGGGTGTAAATCCGATCCGGATCTGCCGGCGGTGGTGGAGAATATTACCACCATTGTCGTACGGCTTACAGGACCGGGAGTGGATCAGGAATTCACCTGGAATGATACCGACGGCGACGGCGTGGCCAATACCATTGACACCATCACCCTTCCTGCTTCAACAGGGAATATTCAATGCAGCTTGCTGGTATATGACCGCAGTGCCACCCCCGCAACGGATTTGTCGGAGGAGATAAAAGGAGAAAGTACGGAGCATCTTTTTGTTTATTCCGTTTTGCCGGCCGGGATTGTTACTATTGACAATTTAAACCTTGATGCTAATAATGCGCCATTCGGGATTGAGTCGGTTTGGAAAACTACCCAGGCGGCTGTCGGAACAGTGAATATCAAGTTGTTTCACGAACCATCTAATAAGAATAATCCTGCGGATCCGGGCGGAGAAGTTGATTTTGATGTGACATTTCCGGTGAAAATACAGTAGCGAGGAGCGATTGGTACATGGTGCGATTTTACAAGATTGTATTTCAATGTTCTGCTCATAACAATGGCGTTGTTTATTTTACCAGATTGGTAATAAACAACGCCATGTTATGAAATCAACTATTTATTGTCCAGCAACAGCAGCGTCCGGAGAAACTTTAAAATAAAGGATTAACATGTTTTTATCTTGTCCGGCACCTTGCTTAATTTTTTCCCATAAGCCAACGGATAGTGAATTTATCATGGGTTCATCTATACTGTTGTTTTTTATCAAATTTTTTAACCTTGCAGGTGAAATGGCAAATGCAAAGGTATTATCATCAACACTGGTTAGTTCACCTAACTGAAGGAGATCGTAAAGTGCATCTTTTTTCGAGTGATTGAAATCCATGAACATATTATTCGTGGTATCATACAATCCAAGACTAACAATCCCTTGATGAAAATATTCAAATATCAAGAATTTTCCGACCTGAATACATTGATTGGACAAGTAGGCATTATCATGTACGTTTTCTCCATATATTCTTTTGTTACGCATGTTTTCAGGAATAGACAGGGAACCAAAATCCAGAATATATCGGGGGGTAATCTGATCTTTGGATACAATTTCAAATAAAGTATCTGAAAATGGAGGAGCAAAAAATAAATGCTTTTCAGACTTGGATAAAAAACCGGTAAATGTATAACCATACCCATTAAGGTCCGGAGAGTACGGTAAAGATTTCTTTAATAAATTTCCTTGCCGGTCATAGAATAGAAGATAGTTGGATCCTGAGATGTCATTTGCGTTTAATTCATTATAAACCACCATCTCTTTGCCATTGCTTAACCACTCTGTTTCTTCCCCTATAATGCCACTTGATTGAGTACTTTGCAGCATACCATCAGCAGAATAATCCATAAAATGCATTTTGGCAGAAGAACAGAAGCGGATAAAATTGTCGCTTTTATTATAGGCGATGTCATTTAATCCGTCGTAGCCATTTTCATCGTTTTCATTTTGAAAACCAATTTTTCCTGAATATTTTCCGTCACTTTTGTCAAAAACCCAAACGTCCTGGAATTCAGTCATGTTATCTAATACCAGGAGTTTATTGTCTATAAAAACCAGCTTAGTATTCCGGTCGCTTCGGATCTTGCTATTCCCGGATTCTTCTAAAAGAATAAAACCATCTAATTTGAAAAAATCAGATAAGTATTGCGTTGGAGGATTGTCAGATACCTGAATTTTAATGGCTTCCGAGGAAAAATCGGTTGTGTTGCTTTTGCAGTTAATGAATGCAAGGACTATTAAAATAAAAAATAAATTTTTCATATGGATAGATTAATTTGTGTACAATGAAATATATAAGGGTTGATAGGCTCTAACCTCAAAAGGTGATTTTTTGCAGTATTGGTTGGACTTACATGGTGCACTCGCTTGGTGGAGTAGGGCATGGGTTTGGATCACACCCCGGAGATGCAGCAGTAAAGCATATATCCCCGTATGAGTAAACTATATTTGTACCGGGGCACATACAGCGGTCTTGTGAAGGTCTTTTATTAGATGCAAACATGGAGTAATTGAAATTAACATTCGAAAGATACTTAATATTTGAATTATTCTCAATTCCACCAACACTGGATACAGAAAGGATTAATAAAAAGGAAAATAAAAAGAATTTTGTCATTATGAATTATTTATAAATTAATTGTTTGTAGTTTATTTGTTGCCGCATTCACTTGTACCTTCAGGGCATGGATTTGCAACACATGGGCTATTCCCAGATGTACACCTTGCTCCATAAGCAGAAGGAATATATTGTCCCGTTCTGCAACAATCCATTTGCAATGGTTTAAGTGTTGGTTGATTAATTTTTTTAGTTGTAAAAGTTACCAACTCATTTTGTGTTAATACAAAATCATCTGTTGGTACGAAAGCAGGGAGAAGAAAAATCAGGATGAAAAAAGCGAAGGCATATCCAATTTTATACTGTTTCATAAATTTTAAGTTTGGTAAATAAATTTGTGAAATTACAATTACAAAGATAATGTAATGCGATTGATATTTGCCAAATATTTTATGTTAAATTTTATATTTAACATAAAATAGTAATAATATAAGGATTTGTAAAATTATTCAAAATAAAAATAAAGCACTGTGTCGTTTTTTTTTGTTTTTATTCTGCCAGATATGCGTAAAAATTATCTGCTATGTGGAGATATGGCCATAAAAAAAGATTACCGCATATTCATGTACTTACATTACGGGGAGCGAAAGATACCTGTTGCAGGGAGGCGTCTGGAGGGTATGTGAAAAATCAGGAAAAATGTTGTCTATTTTTTGGCGGAAAAAATAAATATCATCAGTCCCTTACCTTCCCGAAGGTTTCAAACCTTCGGGAAGGTAAGGGCACCCGAAAATCCGGGTATTATAGGATAACGTTTTTTCAGTGCTGCAATTTTGCTCCTTTTTACACTATCTGCAATCTGAGAAAGCTTGTGTGCATAAGATTGACTTTCAATTAGTTAACCTGTGGAAAGGAATAGAGGTCAGTGGCTAAGCCTTCTTATATTAATAATTTATGCACCTCACTCCTGATTGCTCACTTCTTCCGGTTCCACCTGCTTCTCTTCTATTATTTCCACCATCTTCACTTCTGCTGTTGCCACATTGCTCACTTCCTCCGTACCTTCAATTTTCACTTCTTCTGTTTCTTCCGGCGGCACTTCTGCCACGGGCGTGCTCCATTTCTTACCAGCATACATATCAAATCGCTGGAAACTACAGTCTAAGGAACCGTTGATGAGCGGGATACGGCGGGAAGGTCGCAGGCCTACGCTTTTCAGTCCGTCTTTGTTGGAGGAGATAATCCATGCACTCCAGCCGGCCCAGTTCTTTTTGAAGGTATCGCCAATATTTTTATAAAATCCTTCCACTTCCGACAGGCGAAGGCGCTCATCGTAAGGCGGATTCATGATCAGGATGCCAGTCTCGCGGGGCGGTACAGCATTAGCAAACTCCCTTTTTTCAAAATGTACCACGCCGTCTAATCCGGCCGACATGGCGTTGATACCCGAAGCGCTGATGGCGCGCGGGTTCATATCCGTGCCCACTACCGGGAATGGTGGACGGGCGAGTTTTTGTACATCTGCGGCTTTTTTTACCTCATGCCACAAATGCTGGTCGAAGTTTTTCCAACGGGTAAATCCAAACGGCGTTTCGCGGAATAGTTGCGGCGGCTGTTTCATGGCAATCATAGCGGCTTCAATCGGCAATGTACCGCTACCGCACATCGGGTCGGTAAATGCGCATTCGCCGGTGTAGCCGGTCATCAGGACCATACCTGCAGCGAGGACTTCATTGAGCGGCGCTTCCACACTGTCGCGGCGATACCCGCGTTTGTGCAGGGAGTCGCCACTGGCGTCGATCTGGATATCGCATTGGGTACCATGCACCCGCACGTGTATGCGCAGGGTGGGGGAGGTGACATCCACATTGGGACGGCTTTGGTATTTTTCCCGAAACTGATCCACAATGGCATCTTTAGCGAGCAGGGCGGTGTATTGCGAGTGTTTGAATACATCGCCCGCCACAACAGCTTCTACCGCCAAAGTATCGTCCACATTCATCAACAGGTCCCATTCGATATCCTGAATGGATTTATAGAAGTCTTTTTCGTTGTATGCTTTAAAGGACTTCACCGGTACCAGTACTCGTAATGCAGTCCGTGCTTCATAACAAATCCGGTAGGCCAAACGCTTGTCGCCGGTACATTCTACCGCTCTTTTTAAAGGAAGTACTTCAGTGCCACCAAGGGCTTCCAATTCTGCCGCCAGGATATTTTCGAGGCCATGCAGGGTTTTTATTACTAATTTTGACATGTATTTTAGTTATAAGCTATGAGTTATAAGCTATGAGTTATAAGCTATGAGTTATGAGTTTTCTAACGTCGACCGTAGATTGTGCCCGTAGATTATGAGTGATGATTGGAGCGTTTTCTAACGTTTCCCGTAGATTATGCCTGTAGATTATGAGTGATGATTGGAGCGTTTTCTAACGTTTCCCGTAGATTATGCCCTTTGCTTATGAGTGTTGAGGATATCAGATGAGTATCCTCTGGATCACTACTACTGAGCATTTTCAAATCTGCGTAAAATCTGGGCGAAATACACGCTGAGTGCTGCGTAAGATAAAAATGTAGTATGACTAAATCACCGCAATCGCACTATACTCTACGCTAAATTCCAAACTACAGTCTACGCTAAGTTCCATGCTACAGTGTAATCAACAAAACTCATAACTCATAACTCATAACTCATAGTTTAAACGTTTCTATACCACATCAGCACTGCACCAAATGCCGTGATGAGGGCAACCAGTACAGACGCCATTCGGATGGAATAGTGGATGTAGTGAACGAAAGCGAGAATTTCTTCCCGGAATTTTGGGTAGCGGGGCAGAATTTCTTCTTCCAGTTTTTTGCGGTTGAAAATATGCGCTGCACCAAATTCAACGCGGTTGCGGGTTAAAACCCCATAGGTCTTGAGGACTTTGGCCCGGAAATACACATTGACGAACAACATTGCAATGAAAAGGCCGATGATTACCGAAATCAACAGGATATACATGGCGCAAAGGTACGAAATTACTTCCGTTTGCGCTTTTTATAACTATCCAGCACAAATGAACCTAATCCGTCGAGCGAAGAATAAAATGCTTTACCATTGTTGGCCGAGGTAAAAGCTTCCACAAATTGCACCAAATAAGGATCGCGGGCGATCATAAAAGTGGTGATTGGTACGTCTAATTTTTTGCATCGGGTGGCCAGGCTTAAGCACCGGGTTACGATTTTCCGATCGAGTCCAAAGGAATTTTGGTAGTAATTTTTGCCGATTTTCAGGCAGGTAGGTTTGCCATCGGTGATCATAAAAATCTGTTTATTGGGATTACGGCGGCGTTTGAGTAAATCCAGGGCGAGTTCGAGTCCGGCCACCGTATTGGTGTGGTACGGGCCTACCTGCAAATACGGAATGTCTTTCAGTTCAATCGGCCAGGCATCATTGCCAAATACCAGGATATCCAGGGTATCTTTGGGGAAACGGGTACGAATAAACTCCGCCAACGCCAAAGCTACTTTTTTAGCGGGCGTAATACGGTCCTCGCCATACAAAATCATCGAGTGCGAAATATCGATCATCAACACCGACGACATTTGGCTTTGGTAATAGGTTTCGTGCACCTCCAGGTCTTCCTGCGTCAATTGGAAATCATCGATACCGTGATTGATATAGGCATTGTGCAGCGAATTGGTGATAGCCAGTTGGTCGAGCGCATCGCCGAATTCAAAGGGTTTTACATCGGAGGTATGCTCATCGCCCCGGCCCACAAAACCTGTTTTATGATGGCCACTTTTAGCGCGTTTGAGGTCGCCGAAGATATCGTCAAGGCTTTTTTGCCGCAGGCTGATCTCGAGTTTTTTGGTTGGGCCCATGCCTCCTTCACCGTCGCCATCAGACCGGATATACCCCTTTTCTTCCAGTTCGCGAATAAAATCGCCCATACCATACTCATCGGTGGTCAACTTATATTGGTTGTCCAGCTCGTTGAGCCACGCCAGCGCCTCGCTCACATCACCCGAGGTGTAGAGCATTAATTCCTGAAAGATTTTGAACAGCCGGTCGAACGTGCTATCGTTTGGATCGGGTGTGTATTCGCTGAAACGGAAGCCAACCATGGATGAGTTATCAGTAGATGAATTATCAGTAGTCCAGCGCAGCGGGCACGCTAAACGGGATGAATTGTTATGGAAATGATATTTATAGTGGCTCTTGATGATGTACTTTTGTCACTTAGAATCACTTTTTAAACTACCCATCTTAAACAGACTATGGCCATAAAAGTTGTCGCTTTTGATGCAGATGATACCCTTTGGGTGAACGAACCGTATTTTCAGGAGACGGAGCGGAAGTTTTGCGAGTTACTGGAAGACTATTTGCCGCACCACACCGTTTCCCGCGAATTGCTGCAAACGGAAATGGATAACCTGCGGTTGTACGGTTATGGTATCAAAGGATTCATGTTGTCGATGGTGGAAACCGCCATTCGGGTGTCGGAAGGAACGATAGGTGTTGGGGCTATTGGGCGGATTTTGGAATACGGCAAAGCAATGATGGAAAAACCCATTGAAATGCTGGATGGCGTGGAAGAAGTTCTGTCGGCATTGCATGGGAAAGTCAGATTGGTCGTTGCTACGAAAGGCGACTTGCTGGACCAGGAACGTAAATTAGAGAAATCGGGAATTGCCCGGTTTTTTCACCATATCGAAATCATGTCGGAGAAGCATGATTCCGACTATCAAAAACTGATCCGGCATTTGGATATTCCACCAGAGGCGTTTTTAATGGTTGGCAATTCCTTAAAATCGGATATTTTGCCTGTTTTGCATATTGGCGGACATGGCATTCACGTTCCATTTCATACTACCTGGGCCATGGAAAAGGTGGAAATACAGGTAGAATACCCCAATTTCAGGTCCGTAGGAACCATTCTTGAAATTTTACCGTTTGTTTTGTAAGTTTCTTTTAAGAATTATTGGCAAAATTAAATAATCGCTATTACCTTTGCGGTCCTTAAAGTAGCCCGGGTGGTGGAATGGTAGACACGAGGGACTTAAAATCCCTTGACCTTTACGGTTGTGCAGGTTCGAGTCCCGTCCCGGGTACCAACGGAAGAAAGAGCTGACTGGTTGTATACCAGTTGGCTCTTTTCATTTTGTCCCCAAAGGGAATAGTCCTTTATTTGTACTATGAATACTCCCCGCTTATCGCTGCTTCTGGTTTCAGCCTTACTGGCTGCGGGTTGGACATTGCTGGTACAAAACGACCCTTTTTTCTGGGATACCGTTCAATTAGCTTCCAAACACGCTCATTTTTTTTACAATCACCACTTGCATTGGGCGGCCTTACCCTCCAGTATGGACAGTGGGCATCCGCCTTTGCTGGGGTATTATGTAGCCGTTTGCTGGACTTTATTGGGTAAAAGCCTGGTAGTGAGTCACTGGGCATTGTGGCCTTTTCTGACAGGCATCATTTATTTCGCCGTCGGGTTGGGTCAAGTGATCGCCGGGCAGCAATATGGCTGGCTTTTGGCGCTGCTGTTGTTCACCGATCCGGTTATGGCGGGCCAATCAGCATTGGTCAGTCCCGATATATTGGTGGTATTGGGTTTATTGGGTGCTGTTTTTGGTGTTCAAACTTCCAGGAAATGGTTATTGATGGTCAGCATTCTGCTATTGTGTGCTGCAAGTATGCGCGGAATGATGGTGACTGCTGCCCTGGCATTGTGGGTTGTGCTGTTGTCTCCATTTCAATGGAAAAAATGGTTGTCCGAACTGTGGCCGTTTCTGCCCGGCATATTGTTGGGGTTATGTTTTCTGGCCTGGCATTATGTGGCAACGGGATGGGTGGGGCATTTTGAAGGTTCCGCCTGGTCTGCGGCATTTGAACGGGCCGATGCGCGGGGAATGGTGCGGAATATGGCCATTTTAGGTTGGCGATGGGCCGATATGAATCGGTTTGTCGAGTGGGTATTGTTGGGTTGGTTAATTTACAGCAGCGGTTGGCGTACTTTTATTCGGGAACAAAAAACATGGGTTTTATTATTGCTGTGCCTTCTGGTATTGCTGTCGACTTCTGCCATAATATATAAAAATTTATCAGCACATCGGTATTTTTTGCCGGTTTTTGCAAGTCTGCACGTGCTGGTTTTCGCCGGATGGATGAAAGTTGGTTTTTCGCCCCGTACCAAAACAATAGTATTGACAGGGCTTGCGGTGCTGCTATCTTTGGGCAATTTGTGGATTTACCCACGCGGCGTTTCTATGGATTGGGACAGCACCCTGGCGCATTGGCCATATCACAGACTGCGGGCGGCTGTGGTCAACTACTTACGGGACAATCATATTCCTTTGGAGGAAGTAGGCTCCACTTTTCCCAATGTGAATACGGGAGAGGATTTACTGTTGAATGGCGATGAACGCAGTTTTGCAGACCTGGATTTTGACCACAACAAATGGGTGTTGGCATCGAATGTCTTTAATGACCTGGATGAGCCGGAATACCAGGTGCTCTCCACGAAGTGGACGCTGGAAAAACGGTGGGAGAACAAGGGCGTCTGGATGGAATTGTATCGTAACCAGGAGGGCGGACTTTAGCACGCCAATAAAAAAAGGTTTACAAAAGAGTCGCATGGGTATTATGTCCCATGCGACTTTTTTGTAAACCTTTTTTTCGGTGGACTAAAGTCCACGCTCCCGATGGCGTCCCTAATCCGCGCCGTGCATCATTTTTCGCATCGGGAAGGAGAGCCCGACCAAAATAAGTCCGGCAAGTCCGGCCATACCTACAAAGACCATGAAAAATTCATAAAGATTTCTGATCGGATTGCCCAGGAAGGTCGGGAATTTGATCGGAATTTCTTTTGCTTTGGCAATCGAAACCTGTTCTGGCGTAGCCTGAATGGATCCATCCAGGATACCGGTATAGGTTCGCTCATCAAAACCATTATCTAATGCCAGTTTATATTCTGCACCAGCCGGTGGATAAAGTCCACTCAATTGTCCTGCTGCTTTGTTGGCTACAGCATTGGCAAGGAACCAAACGCCAAACAACAAAGAAACAAATCTAATCGGCGATAATTTCGACACCAATGAAAGGCCGATAGGCGAAAGACAAAGTTCGCCGATAGTATGAATTACATACAACGCAATCAGCCAGAACATGCTTACTTTCATGCCCAAGCCAAGGCCTTTAACACCGATTGCGATTACTACATAACCCAGTGCCAGAATAATAAGGCCAAGAGCTTGTTTTAATAAAGAGCTAGGCTCCGATTTGCGTTTGGCGAGGGCCACCCAAATAACCGCAGTGACAGGGGCTAAAAGTACCACCGCAACGGCATTTACCGACTGGAAAAAACTGGTTGGAATGGTCCATCCTAATAAATTTCGGTTAGTCTGTTCTTCCGCGAAAAAGGTAAGCGATGCGCCAGCCTGTTCAAATGCAGCCCAGAAAAAAACCACAAAAAAGGCTGAAACAAAGAGTACAATAATCCGGTCGCGTTCTACTTTCGACAGCGATTTATCCGTAATGATCATGATCATCATTGAGATAATAGCCGCATAAATAGAGGCACCGATAACGTCAAAACTCAGTCCTTTCCAAAGTCCCAAAAAGGATACCAGGAAAATACCGCCTCCAAGCATTAATTGAGCAGGGCCAAGTCCGCCGCCTGTACTGTCTGTTTTGGTAGCAGCTTCAACAGCGCTATTCGGTAAAGCGCCAATAGGGGAGCCATCCGGTGTAATGACATATTTGTCTTTCTGTGTATGAAACAAAATGGTACCCAAAATCATACCTACTCCAGCAGATAAGAAACCCCATTTGAAATCAGCAGGATTGCCGGTGTCGCCAAAGGTACCACACCACAGTGGTGCAATAAATGCGCCCAGGTTGATGCCCATGTAGAAAATGGTATAGGCTGCATCTTTCCGCTTATCGCCATCTGAGTACATCTGCCCGATCATGGACGAAATATTGGGTTTGAAAAAACCGTTTCCTATAATCAACATACTCAGGCCAGCCCACATTAATGGGGTTGCCAAATCAACATTGGTATACATACTGGCACTGCCAAACATCAGGAACTGGCCAATCGCCATCATAATACCTCCAGTGGTAATTGATTTCCTGTTACCCCAGTACTTGTCGGCTACGTAGCCACCAATGAGTGGTGTGAGGTATACGAGGCCGGTATAACTTCCGTAAATCTCAGATGCCTTGGCTTTTGAAAAAAGCAGGGCATTGATCATATAGAGGGAGAAAAGCGCCCGCATACCATAGTAGCTGAAGCGTTCCCACATTTCCGTAAAAAACAACAGCGCTAATCCGCGCGGGTGACCCCAAATCTGTGTATTGTTTGATTGCATACAATAAGACTGATAATTGTTTTGACAATAAATGAAAGCGCAAAAGAAGTGAATTAAACGGAAAATTACTCCGGATTACTAATTTTTATGTTTTTTTATTGAAAAAATCAGCATTTAACACGGAATTGTATGTTGTAACATTGGCATTTAATGATTTCAGGGCTTACCTGCACAAAGCAAGTAAACCCTGAAATCGTGTATCAATCGTAAATCGTAAATCGAATTAATCGTAAATCGTTAGCTTCTTCCCGAGCGATCCACCACCGTGGCACTCGCCTGCTGTGTCCCGAACATATAGACATCCTGAATATTCACGTGCGCGGGTCTCGAGGCAATAAACCAAATGGCCTCGGCCACATCGCTGGCTTTCAGGGGCTGGAAATCGTCATAAATGCGGGCGCGTTGTGCATTGCCATCAAACCGGTTGATCGCGAATTCTGTTTCTTCCACGTGGCCGGGGCTTACCTGACTTACCCGTATATTGTGCTGGTGTAAATCGGCGCGCATGGATCGGGTGAGGGCCTCCACTGCAAATTTGGTGGCACAGTACACATTGCCGTTGGCATAGGTTTCTTTCCCCGCGGAAGAACTGAGATTGACGATATGGCCTTTGCGCCGCTTTACCATCCCTTGTGAAATAATCCGCGAAACGTACAACAGCCCTTTGATATTGGTGTCGATCATGGTCTCCCAATGTTCGAGATTGCCCTCATGGATAGGCGAAAGGCCTTTGGCCAGACCAGCATTATTGATCAAAATATCGATATCTTTCCAGTCTCCCGGAAGGTTGGTCAGTGTGGAGTCGACCGCCTGTGAATCCCGGACATCAAAAACCAACGGCAGTACTTCTGTGTGGAATGCCGCTGTAATCTGGTCTTTCACTTCGTATAATTTTTCCGCACGGCGGCCGGTAATGATCAAACGGTAGCCATGGCGGGCAAACTCCATTGCCGTTGCTTTGCCGATACCGGAAGTGGCTCCTGTAATCAGGACTGTTTCCTGCCGGCGGGTGGGATAAGCCGGGATAGCAGGCTCAGGGACAGGATGATGGGGCACTGGTGTTTCTTCCACCACTGCAACCGGTTCCTTGTGTTGTTCTTCCACTGTTGGTTCCTGGACAGGCATCGAAATATTGGTATCCACAACAAGGGGAATAATGGTTGGTTCTACCACTTCGGCTGTTGATAACGGCGCAAGGTCCACGGGCGCTGGTATCGCGGCCGGCACATGTTCACCGAGTTGTGTCAAGCGTTCAATAACCTGTGCATCTTCCGGATTTTCCAGGAGGGCTTTCCGGAGATAGGTAATACTGGTTTCATTGTAGCCAGTCAATTGATCGCTGGTGAGCAGCCCCAATTTACGCCAGATGCCGGGTAAATTGGGATTAGATTCTCCTGCCCGATCCCAGCAATATTTGGCCATCAGGTAGTCTCCGTCAATAAATGCACTGTCGCCTGCTGCTTCATAAGAGTGGGCTTCCTGTTCAAAATCAGTAGTTTCGGGGACTTCTATGCCCGTTTCCTGTGCTTTTTCACACGCCTGTTTGATCTGAATATTGTGGGGGTATTGCTCGGCAGCAAGCCGCAGCACGCTCAATCCGAGTTCCCGGTTACCCCGTTCAATCCAGCTCCAGGCATCGCTGATGGTTTGTTGTATTTCCTGCTCGCGATATTGCCCCGTGTCGCCAGATAGCTCTTCTTTAGCGGATGCTGCGCTAACCAGGTGATTTTCCGGCATGAAACCGGGCTGTGCAGGGGGGACTTCTTCTTCCGGTTGTGCTGGTAAAACAGGGGGCGCAGATTTGAATAATACAGGTCCTGCGACAGGGAAAGTAATTTTAGCAGGCTCCGGTTCGGGTGTATGTGAAGCAACGGGCGGCGGCATGGCTGGTGCAGGCGGCTCGGTCTCTTGGTGTTGCGTTGCGTGCGGAATATTGAGTTTTCGGTAAATATCGGTGAATTCCGCCTCGGCAAGGTCCTTCCATTTCATATAATCCGCATCGCGCAATGCCGAAATAAATTCCCCTGTTTGATCGGCAATACTGTGAATAAGTTGGAGTCGCTCCTGTAAAGCGGCTCTGCCCTCGTCCTCCGCGTGGTTGTACTGGTCGCTGAGCGTGAGGTATTTCTGTTGCCAGAAATTCATGTACTGTATCGCATTGATTACCCGGTCGATATGTGTTTCGGCCGGCACTTCACGGCCATCTATGATGGTCACACCATTAGCTACCACCGGAAGTATCCTCGATTGACGCATCAGGCTCAGCAGCATACCCAATACCCCCGACATACAGACTTCATTTTTGATAAAGTTGTCGGTAACAAGTAGTACCACAGGAATTTCGGTTTCCTGCAGGACATTGGCAAAGAATCCGGTATCGTGATTTTTGTCGGTGTGCCGCAGGCACTCGATATCCGTTAGTTGTGCCGCTATCTGATCGGCGAGGGGGGCGTTTTCGTGGCTGTAAGCCAGGTATAATTGCGTCATTATTTCAAGAACAGGTAAAAGCGGAGGAA
>JBILHQ010000163.1:0-14697 GCA_044350415.1 Saprospiraceae bacterium
TTCGGCGACCCACTGAATTTTTTGTTGTTTGCTTAATTTTGAGAAACCGTTAATGGTTTTGTTCATACGAAGTCTTTTTATTAGGATTGTTGCAGTGGCAAGAAATCTCTATAGAATACTGTGCGTGCCTAATCTACAAAAAACATATCAATCTCGCCTTTGTTCTTCACCGGAATTTTTCCGCGAAAATTACAGACGACCTGATTATTCAATGCCAAAAAGGCCGAACCCGACAAATTAATTCTGCCAGCCTCTCCAGCCTGTTCGATCCGTGCGGCAATATTAACTGTATCGCCCCATATATCAAAAGCAAATTTGCGGGCACCCACCACTCCTGCCACTACAGCACCACTATGGATACCAATTCGGGCATGGTAAGGCGGTAAGCCTTTCCCCATACGCGCCGCATTCCATTCTGTGAGCCATTGTTGCATATCCCGGGCAGCATTGACCATTTGAAAAATTTGATTCCCTGGCTTGTCCGACAATCCACCTGCACAGAGGTAGGCATCGCCAATGGTTTTTATTTTTTCAAGTCCGTGTTTTTCCATAATCCGGTCAAATTCCCGGAAACAGGTATCCAGATCGGAAACTAATTGTTGGGGCGTAATACGTTCGGCTATCTGTGTAAAATTAACAAAATCAGCAAAAAGGACGGTCACATCATCAAAAAAACGGGCGCTGGTACTCCCTTTAGATTTCAACTCATTCGCAACCGATTCTGGCAGGATATTGAGCAGGAGTTTGTCGGAGCGCTGCCGTTCAGATTCAATAATTGCATTCTTTTCGGCCATGATACGGGTATTTTGGCGCGCGCGCAGAAGACCATACAAAATACCGCCGGTCAATAACAAAAGTACTGCTGCAATGGCGAACGAAAAATTCCGGCTTGCCTTTGCTTCGCCCAGAGCGAGGTTTTGGTTGGTGAGTAACAGAGAGTCTACCCGGGAGCGGTAGAGCAGCGAATCTAACATTTGTCGTTGCTGCATGAGCATCATTTCCACCTTCATTTGTCCTTCCGACATTTGATTAATGGCAGCTTCTTTTTCCTCCAATTGTAGTTGTAATTGCTGGCTTTGCTCCATCAGGCGTGCCGCAAATGCCTGCGTCGTATCTTTGGCCATTCTATTGCGACCGATTTCTGTGATCAGGGCATTGAGTTCTTGGCGCAATTCCTGGCGGGATTCGGGAGGAGCGCCGGTTACACCGTTTTTAATTCGGGTAATTTCGCTTTCTATTTTAGCAATCTCATCAGTTTGTCCATTTTTTTGAGCCCATCCCTTCATCTGTTCCATGTTGTCCAACAATAACGGATCATTGATCATTCCTGCTTTTTTCAGTATTTCATTACTCTGGGAAAAACGGCTGGAAGGTTTTTCTTTGCCGAATAATCTTTTTCGTTTGGAAAGAAACATCAACGCTTTTCCTTCCCGGTTCAAGCCTTTCGCACGAAGGTAAGATTGGTTAATTTTTTTGGCGAAGGCTGTCGCTTCTTCTGCCAAATCAAATGCCCGCTCATATTCACCTTGCGCCATAGCGGCATCGGATACCAACACCAATTTTTCCACCCGGTCATTTCCCGTGGCAGCACGTGCGGTTATCTCCAAATCATTGAGACTTTGTCCAATCAGCCAATAAGGCATAAAGAACAGAAAAGCGAAGCAAATGCGGTATATATACATAAAGTTGTGGTAAAAACGTGGACATTTTTGTGCATAGGGTACAGCATGTACTTTGCCGAAGCAATGCAAAAATGCGAAATTTTCAGGAATATTCAATATTTCTCCAGGACCACTGCATATCCCTGCCCCACACCAATACACATAGTGACTAACGCATACCGTTTATCTGTCCGTTGCAATTCAAGGGCTGCACTGTACAAAATCCGGGCACCTGACATGCCCAGAGGATGCCCCAAAGCAATACTGCCGCCATTGGGATTGATTCTGGGATCGGAATCGTTCAAACCCAATTCGCGGGTACACGCAAGTACTTGCGCGGCGAAGGCCTCATTGATTTCAATTAAATCTATCGCTGCTAATGATAAACCTGCGCGTTGTAAGGCGAGCAAGGAAGCCGTAACCGGACCAATACCCATAATTCGGGGTTCTACGCCGCTTACGCCTGAACTGACGATCCGCGCCAGTGGTTTTAATCCGTAGCGATGGACACCTGCTGCCGATGCCACCAGTACCGCCGCAGCACCATCGTTCAATCCCGAAGCATTACCGGCAGTGACAGAGCCGCCTTCTTTGCGGAATGCTGCTCTTAATTTACCCAAACCTTCGATGGTGGTAGTGGGTTTCAGAAATTCGTCAGCGGTGAAAATAACAGGATCACCTTTGCGCTGCGGAATAGCTACGGGTACTATTTCAAGTGCGAAACGGCCGTTTGCCTGGGCTTGTGCAGCCTTCATTTGCGACCAACAAGCAAATTGGTCCTGATCTTCGCGACTAATTTTATAAAGATGAGCCAGATTTTCAGCTGTTTCACCCATGGCGTCGGTGCCATAAAGGGCATGCATGCGGGAATTGATAAAACGCCAGCCGAAGCTGCTGTCGTACATTTTGGCATCGGTGCCGAAAGCCTGTGTGGTTTTAGAAATGACCCAGGGACCGCGGGTCATGTTTTCCACACCGCCTGCGATAAAAACATCACCATCGCCCGACAAAATAGCCCTTCTGGCCTGCACCACTGCCGACATACCGGAAGCACAAAGGCGATTGACTGTTTCGCCCGGAACAGTTACCGGCAATCCTGCAAGCAGGAGACCCATACGGGCAACATTGCGGTTGTCGTCCCCTGCCTGGTTAGCGCACCCAAGAATGACATCTTCGTACGCGTCAAGTGGGATTTCAGGATGCTTTTCCACCAATGCTTTGATGGAAACTGCCGCGAGGTCGTCGGCGCGAACCGGTGCTAATGAGCCGCCAAAATTGCCGATGGGCGTGCGGCAGCCGTCGATGATAAATGCCATGGTGGTTGGTATGGTTAGTATTATTAAACTTATTTTTCTTAGCCCTTCAAACAACACGAGCCGTTCCGAAAAAATCGGAACGGCTCGGTTTCATTGCCGGAAAAAATTCCCGGTATAAACGCTCAATTACTTAGAGTAAGTGAATGTGCAAGATTCTGAAGTGTTGTCAGGGAATGTTACAGTGTAAGCACCTGTGATAGTAGTTCCGCTGATAGTTGCAGTACCAACGAATTTACGACCTGCAGAATCAGTATCATTGATATCTAATTTAGTAGCAGAAGCATCAGAAGCAGCTGCGCGAACAACGGTCGCTTTTACAATAGAGTTAAAACCACCAAAGTTAGTGATAGAAATTTTATCAGCAGCAGTGGCAGTAATAATTGCAGCTGGGCTCAAGTCAAATGTTCTTGACGGACAAACATCAGTACCAGTGTAAGTACCTACAAATTTATCAGCCCATTGGGCATTGCAAATACCAGCAGCATCAGCTTCGTAACCTTCGTCGCATACGCAAGCGCCTTCGAAACAAGTACCTGTACCACATTTGCCGTCAAGGTCTTTACAAGGGTCAGAAGTGCAAGATGCAAATGCCATAGAAAGGCCAACAATAGCGGGGAAAAGGAGCTTCTTAATCATGTTAATGAGAATGAGTTTAGTGTAATTAAAAATGATTTAATTTTGGAAAGCGCCGTAAAGGTACGCTTTTATTCCTAATTATGGTCTAATTAACGTCCTGTTTGCAAAAAAATTTTCCCAACCTGAAAAAAATTGAAATTTTTTATAATGGCAAAATAGATGCCGGAAGGGAGATTTTCCGGAAGATATGTTGACGTGTTTCCGGCCTTGATCGTCTGTCGGTCGTGCTCCCTGCCTTGAATATCCACTAATGTCCAAATCATTTCTTCAGGGTATGCATTAAAATAAATTTCCGAACCCATATACGCTGGATCCGGGCGCAATAACAGCCCCTTATTTGTCCAGTAAGATTGGGTATACACCCCAGATACTGTTGTTATTTCCATACAATCTTCCCTCTTACAGCCCGAAGCATCTGTAATGGTGACACAATAGGTGCCCGGAAGTAATTGCTGAATATTTGCAGAACTCTCCCCATCATCCCATAGATAAGTTACTGGAGGATTGAACGCTCCATCAACACTGGCGGTAGCCGAGCCATCAGCCACCGCACTACCCGATGCAGGCTGCCCTGTAATGGAAATACTAAAATCTTCGACCAATACCGATACAGATGCAGTGCACCCGCCAGCATCTGTTATACTGACAAAATAAAAGCCCGGTTGCTCCAGAATTAGATTACCCGATTGGCCCGAAGACCACTCCACCTGATAAGGCGGATAACCGCCTGTGATACCCATTGTTATCTCCACCAACCCGTTACATTTTGTACTTTGTACTGCACCAGCGATGGCAAGAGGGCCCGACGTAGTCACCAGGGTAACGGAAGGCATCACTACGGAAGAGCACCCATAAATGTCCACCACTGTCAGCATTGGAAATACTGAAACGGGAGGCGATAGTGTCAAAAAGCAGGAATCGGTGGTGGAAATGACGCCATTATTGAATGTCCATGAATAAGATGCTACTGGTTCAGAATGGTTCGCATAGCAATGGAGCGCTAAATTACCACTGCCACAGGGCGGAATTACAGTGGCTGTGCCAAAAGCATTGGTGATACCTGGCTGGAGATGTGCTTCTATTTGTATGGTTTTTGTAATCTGGCAAGTTTTGGCTCCTTCAGAGTTGATGATAATAACTGCGTATTCACCTGCTCCGGTAATATCGGCACAAGGACTATTTCCAAAAGGAATACCTGCTTTTGTCCAAATATAAACGGCTCCAGGTAATGCCTCGCCACAAAATGTCTTCACTGGTTGAAGACAGGTCACTGTCGCCTGGTCAGGAATCTGGGACAGCAGTTCGACCGTTGGGATTACATTCAGGAAAAAATCCACAATAGTGTCACATCCATTGGGGGCGGGAATAACGACGTTGTACAAGCCTTCCTGAGTAAAAAGCTGATTACCACGATAATATGTTTCTCCCGAACAAATAACAGGGAATTCGAAAACAGGAATACTCCCACTTCCATTGACGGTTACCATCCCTTTTTGAGTACACCCATTACTGTCTGTGACAGTAATGGCATAATACCCGCCTGTCGGGAAATAGGTCGTCTGCAAGGTATCTCCATTGCTCCATTCCCAGGAAAGCGGGCCGGTTCCTCCAGATGCCACCACGGTAGCCGAACCCGGTGTGTTGCAGTTGGCTGAAGTGATATTAGTGAAATTCAGCATCACCGGGAATAAGGGTTGCGTGATCTGGATCGTCGTAGTCGCGGTATTACCCGATGGACTGTCGGTGACCGTAACGGTGTAAGTACCTGCAGGAAGACTGTCAATCAGAAAAAAATTTTGGGTATAAGCCGACCATTGATAAAAAAGGTTACCTGCCGGCAGTCCGCCAAACACGGTTACGCCCGCTACTCCTGTATTTTTACCCCAGCATGCCACATCTACGTCGTGGGTGATCACGGCATTTAATGGCGGTGCGCTATTGCCGCCATAAGTAAACTGGAGTTTATAATTGAGTCCACCATTATTTTGCAGCATGAAGGTCTCCGGAATAAAATCATTGCCAAGGGTATCCACTTCTGCGCGAAAATAGACCTCCAGGGTATACATATTACCCTGTGTTAAGCCAGCCGCCAGGTTGATATCCGTTGCTACATCGCGGTAACGGGTGGTGTATGGCCCCTCAACAGTATTATGGTCTTCCGGAACATTCAAGTTAAGCCAATTACCCGGAGCCTGTCCGGTTTTATATACCCGGTAATACAATTCCGCTGCGGTAACGTTGTTGATACAGCTTTCCCAGGTAATAGCATCGGCCCCCGACAGCCGCAAAGACTGGATATTTTCGAGTTGCAATCCATTGAAATTTACCTGATTTTCGCAAGTTGCAATGGCGAATGAACCTTCTGTGCCGTTAACTTTTAAACTGACATTAGATGAACAGCCACCTACAAAATCATATCCGCAGGCATTAACGCGGAAAAAGGCCGCACAAAAAATGGCGGCTGCAACATAAATAAGGCGTATCATGTGTAATCGGTATTAATGCTACTTAGTAACGGTGAAACAATAACTTGTCCATTTTATCTGATTGTTTCACCGTTACTTATTAAATCTGTCGGCTATTTCCAGCGGATCCAAACCGTCGAGTTTGATACTCCAGGTGATGCGCCGCAAATAATTCCCATTACTTGTTTCCTGATATAACCGGTTGATATTTTGAGTACTTGCAACGGGTAAATAAATATTAAAATTTCCTTTCAGCAAAGAAATCACCAAACCGCCACTTGCAAAGAACTGCTTGGGTTCATCACCACCAGATGGTAGATAGCCCAGATCTGCGTACCCAAAGTCAACATACGGTTTTATGGGCAATCCTAACGGCAATTTTTTGGGCAAATCAGCCTCCAGGTTGAGTGCTAACAGGTAATTATTGCTGTGCCCTGCATCGCCGCTGCTAGCATATGCACCACCAAATGCGTATTTAAAACCGCCTTCAGCCAGGTTCACCTGGTGCCCATAAAGTCCAGAGGATTCGTTTCTACCCGCATAAAGATAGTCATATTTATAGTCTGTATACCCATTTTGCGCCAAAGAGAGCGTGCCTCGCGCAGTTTGATCATTGGCACTGAAGCCTACTGTTTTGCGGTCCCGGTAAGTATTTTTCAAAAAATAGCCTGCATAAAAACGAACGGATACTTTCCGCTTTTGCTGGTAATACAATTGTTGTTTCCATTCCAACCCGAGTCGCAGATAGTTATGACTAATACCTTCATCATCCCAGTTTTGTCCTTCCAATGCCAGGGTAAGATCATAAGGATTTGGGAGGGTCAGGTTAGAAAATTTGTATTTCGTCTCCCATATATTGCTGATAAAATCGGGCTGCTTCACGCCTGCGGTATCCAATCCCGCTTCCTGTCCAATATAATTCCAACGGAATTGTACGGATTGTCGGATGGCTGTATTCGATGAGCGAAATTCTGCACGCGCCCACGGTGTCACCCGGTAAAAACGGGTGTAATATTTTTCTTCCACCCCGCGTTGGTCGTCGTTGAAGGTGCGGCCATTGATCCCCAAAGTGATTCTTTTTACCGGACCATTGATTGGGTGCATCCGATACCGGATATCGCCCCCACCAACAAATTCCTTCGTATTAAGTGCAAACCCCGGCGCTAAATAATACTGCAAATGCCGGCTGGATAAAGGCGGATTGTACAGTAAAGCCCCCACCATCAACCTGTCGTAAGCATTTGAACTAACCCATGGTAATACACCAATGGTAGTGTGATGCGGTTGTTCAAAAGGCGCTACTATTCTAAGCTTCAGTGGATTGACTTTTTTGAATACCCCACTGGTTTTAATATTGTTATTGGCCCGGTTGTAATCGAGCATAAAGTGCTCCGGGTCTATACAAAAAGCATCGGCGTCGGCCGGGCCAAAATTGAACGTTGTTTGACCTGGAACAGGGGTAAGCCATTTGGTGGAAACAGGATTGCCTTTTTTTACTGCCGATACCGAAAATGGTGCTTCGGCCTGTCCGCGTTGTTGAATAGTCAGGGTATAGTTTCCTTGTGCGTCTTTTTTGATGTTTTTTATCGCGGGATCGACGTGTTTGCGGGTTTGCATTTGGTCCATTAACCAGGTTGCGTCGATGCCGCTGGTTTTCATGCTGTTATAAAAATCGACAGGGCGTGGATGTTTAAAATGCCATGACTGGTAATAAGCCTTCATGGCAGCATCAAACTTGTCGGTGCCAATGGCGTTTTCAAACCATCGGAAACAATGTGCCGTTTTCATATATACCTGCAAACCATAGGCCATATTGGTCATTTTATCGGCATTGCCATCGCCCGGTGAGTCTTCGCCATTATGGGCCAGGAGCAGTAAGCCGTTTTCCAGCAAACCACCATATACTTCCGGGTTGTATATTTTTTGGGGCACACTCGATTCCATACTACCCGAGCCGTAGTATTGACGCATGTATCGCTGTTCATAATAGGAGTTCATGCCTTCATCCATCCAGGGATGGTCACGTTCGTTGGAAGCCAGCAGGCCATAGAACCAGTTGTGCCCCACTTCATGGGTAATCACTTCATCCAGCGATTTGTCGGAATTACTGTTGCCAATCACCGTGATCATGGGGTACTCCATACCGCCGCCTGCACTCAATGCGGAGTGAACCGCCGTCGCTTGTGGCCAAGGGTATTCACCTACCTGTTCAGCATAAAATTCGACCGATCGTTTCACATAGAAAGCACCTTTTTTCCAGTGCCGGAAATCACTTTTGGTAAACATACCCCAACAATCGACCGTCCTGCCGGAAGCCATTCGGGCAGTGTCTTTGACCACATAAAATCTTTTATCGGCAAACCAGGCAAAATCATGAACCCGTTCTGCCTTATACCGGATCGTTTTCATGGTAGTGGAAGAGGCCGGAAAGGCGTCGCTTTCCTCACTACCTTTTTTTCGTTTCTTAGTTTTCACAGTTTCGGCGGGCATATTGGCTAAAGAAGCCTTGGTTTCGGCTTCCTTTTTAATCAAAAATGCTATTTCCGACGCTGTTTGTAAACTACCTGTCGCACCCACCACATAATTGTCGGGCAGCGTAATACTCACATCAAAACTGCCGAATTCTGAATAAAATTCGCCTTGGTTGAGATAAGGCATGGCATGCCAGCCTTCGATATCATATACCGCTGGCTTGGGAAACCACTGGGTGATTTGGTAAGAGGTCCCTACGTGGCCAAGTCGGGAAAACGAAGCGGGTATTTTTACTTTAAAAGGAGTAGCGATAGTTATCCGGCCTTCCGGCGGCAGCGGCTGACTTAAAGTAAGCAGGGCAATATCCGGGTCAGCCGGGTCGTAATTCCATTTTATTTTATCGCCGTTTGCTGTAAAATCAAGCAAGGTGATGTTTCCAAGGGAACTGTCGGGCGCAAAATAAAATTTACCTGAGCCTGTACGGAGCGTTTGTTTACAATAGGCAGAACGTTTGTTTTTGAAAGCATTGGGCCACACATGCACCCATATCTCGGTGAGTTGTTCGGGAGCGTGGTTGATATATTCAAATGCGATATCGCCCGTAAGCGTATGCGTCCGGTCGTCGAGGGTCACATTGATACGGTAATTCACTTCCTGCTGGAAATAGTTTTTCTGGGCCCCAAGTGTATTGGACCCTGTAACAGCGAAGAGGAATGAAAAGAGAATTTTGTGGAAAGGAGACATAAAAACAACAGATTTAAACGGCAAAATTACACATTGCTCACCGCAAGCCATTATACTTAACACAAAATACATACCAGACTCCTCTTATTGTTGTCTATTTTTGTTCCGAATATCTATCCTTTTTTCAAAATGATGCAACACGAATCTGTTTATCAAAAATTAGAAAAAGCCCGCGTTACGATAGCAATCGAGGAATATGACCTCAAAATATTGTCACAATGTCCACCTGGCGTATTCGTTTGCAACCAACTCATAGCGGGTATTGACGAATGGGTATTGCTGGCGATCATGCACCGGCAGTTTAATGATGCGCAAATAATCTTTCCATATCCGTTTCCAGCTCCAGAGGGGATCAAGCCCTTTATCCTGAAACCATCCAAAAAAATTCCGGGTTATAAATTGCTGCCGCCACGATTTGCCAAAAGGATCGGCAAGCCGATAAAAGATGGTATTCCCATTGGTCTGGTCGTGGATTTTTCAGACAGTTTATTAAAAGTTCCTGGCAAAAACCTGACCCGTGCTGATGTATTGTTGCAATTACAAAAAAGCAAATTACCTATTATTCCAGTACACTTAGTTGCCGACAGTCCGGTACAACACCCCTTGTTGCGCCGCACATTGGGTCAATTAGCTTTTTTGCCAGGCCCTGATCCGGTACAGATCAAAATCCGGATTGGTGTCCCCATTTTACCCGGCGACACCGCAGATTTTTCATCCTTCCGCGACTGGGCGAAGTTTTTACAGGCTAATATTTTTGCATTGGGAACCTCGTTTAAGGTCGAGCCAGCCATGTTCACCCAATCTGAATTTCCGGTTGATCTGGAGCCTCTGGCGGATCCTGTTCCTGCAAATTTAGTAATTGCAGATATTGAACGTCTCACAGAGGAGCACAAAGTGGCTGAAAGAGGGCAATTTGATGTATTTGTCGCCCCTTTTACTGATATCCCCAATGCTATGTTGGAGATCGCCCGGCTCCGCGAACTCACCTTTCGCAAAGTCGGCGAAGGGACCGGCCGCAAAAGGGACATGGATGAATACGATATTTATTACCTGCAACTCATGATTTGGGACCGTGAAAAAAAACAGATTGCCGGCGGGTACAGGCTCGGACAGGGCGACCATATTTTTAAAAAATTTGGCGTCAATGGATTTTACACCAACAGTTTATTCAAACTAAAACGCGGTATTTTGCCTACATTAAAACAATCCATCGAGCTGGGCCGGTCCTACGTGATCCCTGATTACCAACGACACAGGCTGCCATTGTTTCTGCTTTGGAAAGGTCTTCTACAGTTTTTAGTGAATCATCCACAGTACCGCTATCTCTATGGGCCAGTGAGCATCAGTAAACATTATTCGGAAGTGTCCAAAGGGGTAATTATTGAATTTGTCCGCAGAAACTACTTTGACCATGCGCTTGCGGAATACGTACGCCCACGCAAAGCATTCAAAATGAAAAACAAATCGGTAGATGTATCCATCCTGGCCGATCACCTGAAAGGGGAATTTGAAGCCCTGGAACACCTCATTGAAGAAATTGAACCCTGGCATTTGCAGGTACCGGTCCTTTTGCGGCAATACCTCAAACAAAATGCAAAATTTATCGCCTTCAATGTCGATCCACTGTTTTCCGACTGTCTCGACGGGCTTATGCTACTCGATATCCAACACCTGCCGGAAGGAACCATTGAGATGCTCAAGTGAGCTTCATTTATGAATGATTCGATTTACGATTCATACAAGATCCCGACTATTGTATCCTGATTGATACGGATAGCCAGAATCTTGTATGAATCGTAAATCGAATTATTCGTAAATGAATACCACTCCCGCATACACCAATCCACCACCGAAGCCGATCATCATGATGCGGTCGCCTGGTTTTACTTTGCCTTCCTTGATACCCCGGTCCAAAGCCAATGGTATGGAAGCAGAAGACGTGTTACCGTAAATGGAAATACTTTCCAGTGTTTTTTCAATGGGGAAGTTAGTTTGTTTACAAAGCGCCTCAATAATACGCATATTAGCACTATGGGGCACAAACCAGTCAATTTGTTCGAGGGTTAAGCCTGCTTTTTCAGCGAGAACACTCATTTGTTGGCTCACTGTATTGACCGCCCACTTAAACACTGCGCGGCCATTCTGATGAATTTTACTATCGGGAATAACTTCCTGTCCATTAATTGGCAACGGCCGGGCCGACATGTATAAATCCTTCCCGCCATCGCCCTGACTACCGGTAACAGCTCCAAGAATATTTCCTTTTTCGGCGGCTTCTATCAGCACCACACCAGCGCCGTCGCCAAAAAGAACGCATGACGTTCGGTCTGAGAAGTCTGTAACCTTTGTTAGTGTTTCGCCTCCAAAAACTAAAATTTTGCGATGCGTACCTGCCGCTATCAGCCCCTGCGCTAAGATAATACCATAAGAAAAGCCTGCACAAGCAGCAGAAATATCAATTGCGCCAGCACCGGTCAGCCCCAACTGATCCTGAATCTGGGTGGCAACGCTGGGCATGGGTTGGTCGGGAGTGACGGTTGCGACAATAATAAAATCGACATCCAGCAGAGAAATATTATGCTCTTGTTCAAGCGCTCTGACTGCTGCCATGCAGAGGTGAGAAGTAAATACGTCATCTGCAGCAAAACGCCGGGTTTTAATACCCGTTCGGCTCACAATCCATTCATCATTCGTTTCGATGATTTGCTCAAAATAGTGATTGTCTACGATTCGCTCAGGGACAAAAGTGGATATGGCAGTTATTTTTGCTTGCATAAAAGAAGGCTTAAAGGATGAAACGACACTGCAAAAGAACGAATTTTATCAACAAAACAACAGAACTGTACAAATCGTTGATAATTTTTCCCCGCAGGTTGAAATATCCGGCAGGATTACCCTTGATACCTGCTTTTTTGTGGCAAAAACTTCACAAAATACAAGCATTATGCACCCAATATTAGAATCCATCGCCAGCCAGTATGGTGTCAGTGCCACCTGGCTTATTACTTTTTCTGCCATTTTTATTCGCTATTTGACTCTGGCAGGTCTTGCGTTTACCACTGTTTACATCTGGAAACGCAGGGAGTGGTATTTTTGGAAAATTCAGCAGAAATTTCCAAAATCCGAACGCTTACGATCAGAAATTCTGCAATCTGCCATCACTTGTGCCATTTTTGCCACGATGACTTTTGGGGTATTTTACTTGCGCAAGCAGGGCTACGGTGCTATGTATTTCGAGGTGTCAGCATATGGTTGGGGGTATTATTTTTTTTCGATCGCGGTGATGGTCTTTGGCCACGATACTTATTTTTACTGGACGCACCGGCTGATGCACCATCCCCGGCTTTTTAAGACATTTCACCTTGTTCACCACCAGTCGAATAATCCCACACCATTTACCGCTTTTTCCTTTCATCCGCTGGAATCGGTGGTCGAATTTGGTATTGTGCCATTAATCGCGCTATTCATGCCGATCCATGCCTCCGCCTTTTTTATTTTCTCCGCCCGGTCAATGCTGTTTAACGTCATGGGACACACCGGATATGAGTTTTCGCCCGCTGGTTTTACCCGGCATTGGTTGTTCCGGTGGATGAACACGCCCCTGCGTCACAATGCGTTCCTGGCGTGCGCCTCTCCATGCCATTTATGGATGTGCTGCTTGTCGCCCACCCTACGTATTGCCTATTGCCTACTTTTGAATACTCGTTTCTTCTTCCAAATGTTCGGTCAACCGCTGCACCAATTTAAACCGGCTGAAAAACGTACGGGCGATGACCCGCAGAACGGTATAAACAGGAATGCCCAATACCATACCGGCCACTCCGCCGATTTTGGCAGCCATGAGGGTGACAATGAATATTTCGAGCGGATGTGCTTTGACGCTTTTGGAGAAAATGATGGTCGATAAAAACAGGTTGTCAATAGCTTGAGCCG
This sequence comes from Saprospiraceae bacterium, assembly GCA_044350415.1. GTDB lineage: Bacteria > Bacteroidota > Bacteroidia > Chitinophagales > Saprospiraceae > M3007. Next base: position 13,228 of record JBILHQ010000163.1, read on the forward strand.
TCAGAAATGCACCAGCCACTTTTAACATCAGCACTCCGATATCATGCAGTTCCATTACCTGCAAACCGGATGAAATACTGATAAACCACCCGAAAAACAAACCAATAATCGGTCCAACGTACGGCACAATATTCAATAAGCCACCGGCCACACCTATCAACAGTGCATAAGGAACGCCCAAAATCCATAAAAAGACAGATGTCATGAGTGAAAAAGATGCCAGTTGTGTGAGCAATCCCTTAAAATAACCCGTAAGCGCATGGCTGGACTCCTCCATTGCCTTTAACACTTTATCTTCGGATTCATTGGGCATCACCGCATGAATGATATCGGCAAACATGTGCTGGTCTTCCAAAAAAAAGAATAAAATAAAGGAGACTGCCGAAACCGTAACGATAAATCCGCCTGCTGTTGAAAAAATGGCACTCACCAGGTCACTCACCAACGACGGTTTAAACCAATCGAGCAGTGCCGCCTGAATTTTAGTAGCCAAAGATTCATTGGGCGATAAAAAACCAAACCGATGTGCTTGTTGGTCAATATAACTAAATGGATCCTTTAGTTTTTCTCCTAAAGCAGTATAATCCATCGTCGCAAAATTATTGGCCTGATGCACCAGCGTTGGTACAAAAAGCAACAAAATACCAACGAATATGGCAAAAAACACCCCAATAGTAAGCAACGCCGCTCCGGATTTGCCCATTCGGTATTTGCCGATACGCACTTTTTCTGTAAAAAGGTGCATCAATGGTCGGCCCAGCAACGATGCGACCCATGCCAATAAAACGTAAGCTACGATTTCACCAAAATAACACATCAGTCCCAAAAGAACAGTGCCGCCGATAAAATATAACCAGTTTCTGTTGATAAACGCCATAAGAATAAGTATTAAGTATGAGGTATTAAGTATGAGGTCAGGGGTTATTTTTGGATCTTACTTCGCTTGGTGAGTATAGATGTTCGTACTATTTTTAGTAGTTCCTCGGTATCTGAGTAAAGTGATTTGAATGCTGTTTCAGAAATATAATCGGTAGCGAAAAGAAGTTCGAGCCAATAAAGTGTTTCATCCGTTTCCTTTTGAGAAATACTTAATTTATGGATAAAATCTGCATCACTTTAGCCATTAAACGCTTCTCTGATATTTGCTCCGGGAGAGGTTCCGCTTTTTAATATTTGTTTATTTTTTTTCAACTACGAGGTATTTGTGTAGTTTGACTATTCGCACAGCTAATACGAATGATTTCTCCCGCAAAGGAGAAACTGTTTTTTTTGAATACATAATCTCGGTAAGTTAAATGATTTTATATTAATTAATTACTCACAGCCCCCATACTTCATACCTAATACTTCATACCTAATACTTCATCCCTCATCGCCATCTTTTTTCCACTTTTTCATTTGTTGCTGCATTTCCTCCGGAAGCGTGTTTTCGTCGTACTCGAGTGTGGACAGAATATCGAGCAAGGTATT
>JBILHQ010000330.1:0-4728 GCA_044350415.1 Saprospiraceae bacterium
TTGAGTTTTTCCATAATATCGAGCAAAGTTGCAGCACTTTTACTATCGAGATTAGCGGTAGGTTCATCTGCGAGGATAAATTGCGGTTTACTTGCCAATGCCCGTGCCACTGCGACCCGTTGCTGCTGACCGCCCGAAAGTTGCGCAGGGCGAACATCCATTTTGTCCGACAAACCTACTGATTCCATTAGAGCCCGAACCCGGTTATCGCGCTCGGCTTTTGTTTTATGCTGGAGCAGCATGATAAACTCCACGTTTTCGTGGGCCGTGAGCACTGGAATAAGGTTGTAAGATTGAAAAACGAAACCGATATTGTGCAATCGGAAATCAATTAATTGGTTGGGTGTAAGTTGGGTGATTGAGGTGCCATTGATGATTATTTCACCTGCTGTGGGGCTGTCCAATCCGCCGATAAGGTTGAGGAGGGTTGTTTTTCCTGAACCGGAAGGCCCCACCAATGCTGCAAATTCTCCGCGTGCCAGGTGAAGGTGTACATTATTTACCGCCGGAACAGGCAGTCCTTCGGGGTTGTAAATTTTACTGACATTGTGAATATCTATTACCGTGTCCATTTTTAGGTATGGTGATGTTCGATGAATTAAATTTTTCTAATAGCCTCAGCAGGCTGCAATTGCACCGCTTTCCAGGCGGGGAAAACAGATGCGATCAGTGCAGTGCCTGCTGTCAGCGAAATAATTTGTCCCATTGTTTGCATTGGCAGAACCGGATAAATAACTGCCGCATATCCGAATCCTTTCATCACATTTCCTGCGATGGCAGAAAAGTCAATGCCGTTTTTTCCCAGCCATTGGACTGTAAACCATGCAGCTGTCAGGCCTATCGGGCATCCCACGAGTGTCAGCATAAAAGTTTCCTGTACCACCATCGAGAATATCCGCATCCTGTTCATGCCGATGGCCATCAGCATTCCGATTTCGCGCGTTCGTTCGAGTACAGCCATGAGCATCGTATTCACAATGCCAAAAGCGAGTGCGATCATGATAATAGAAAGAATAATCAACGCCGAAATATCCAGCGACGACATTACCAATGCTACTTCGGGGTTGATACTCTGCCAATCCTGAATTTCCAGATCAGGGCACTGCGATTGCCACCACGCCATGGTCGATTTCAGTTGGTTTTCTGCTGTCAGTAAAACCGCCGCTTCCATTGCGGCTCCTGGAACACCGAGCATCGTATTTAATTCTTCGCGCCGGACATACACATTACGTTCGTCCAATGGCGCATTGGGTGATTCATACAATCCGGCGATGCGAAAGGCCCCTGCCACAATCTCTTGTTCTGCATCCTGAAAAGTCAGTACAATCTTAGAACCGGGAGTGAGATTCATTTTTCCGGCTAATTTTTTTCCAACGAGAATTTGGTGGCGTTTCGTGGGATCAAAATAATTTCCTGCTATCACCATTCCCTGAAATCCCCGAACGGCATTTTCCCGGTCAGGGTCTACGCCGTTGATTTGAACACCATTACTTCCCGATGCATTGGCCAGCATGCCTTGTGCCTGCGACCGAAGAGAGTATGCTTTTAAACCGGGCATTTGGGGTAGCAAAGAATCCATGCGTGCTCCGGAAAAATGCCATTTTGCTTCGTATTCATCGCTGAATTTCGGGTGATGCGCCTGCAAATGCGAGACTTCTTGTTCGATAGCGATTTTGACACGGCCTTCTCCCATCCCATAGTATAAGGACACGATAAATGCCCCTGCCCACGTGCCGAGCATAACAGAGGTTATGATGGCTAGACTACGGGTGCGGTGTCGCCAGAGATTGCGCCAGGAGAGCATATTTTACCTAATTAAGGATGATGATAAAAATAATTCATTTATCCCCGCATCGCTTCGACGGGTTTCAGTGCAAGCACATTTGCTACCGGATAAATGGCCAGTAACAGTCCCACGAGCAAAACGATAAATGCCTGTTCAAAGAAAATACGCGGCTCAAAAGCCGTTGGAAAAACGGCTTCGAATCCAAATTTTTCGTACACTTTTGCCGTTTCTCCCCCAAATCGCATGGGATGTTCCCGCAACCGCCAAATGATGGGAAGACTCAGCAACAACCCTGCGATGCAGCCCGTGAGGGTCAGGAGAATTGATTCTGTCAGGACTACCACTGCTAATTGGACCTTTTTCATGCCAAGCGCAACCAGCATTCCCAGTTCTCTGCGGCGTTCAATCAGCATCATCAGGAGTGTGGCAAAAATGCCGAAGGAAATAAGCAGGTACAATACACCGAGAATGATTTTACTACTCGCTGTATCTGTTCGGATATGTTCCTCAATATCGGGCATCATTGCTTCCCAACGCATTACTTCGAATTCATTTTGTGGCAGCGCAGCGCGCAATTCGGCTGCTGCGGTGGCATTTTGAGCTGGTTTTTCAGGCGAAATAACCAGCGTGGTTACCCGATCCGGAGCGTCCAGCCATTCCTGCGCGAGGGCAAGCGGCATAAAAACAATACGATCGTTGAGTTCCGGTGAGCCGAAATGGAGCAGACCATCCACCACATATTTGCCGGCGGCAGTAGACCCGAAATAGCCCTGACTGAGCAGCACCAGCGTATCTCCCGCTGTTACGCCCAGGCGCTGTGCCAATCCTTCACCCACCAGTAACTGTCTGCTGCTGTCCGTCAAATAAACGCCGGAAGTCAATTTGCTTTTTAGCCGGGTCACCAGATCTTCGCTTTCAGGAGCGATACCTGCGGCAAGGCAGCCTTTTGTTTTTTTTCCGGATGAAAGTAGTGCGAAGGATTCCAACCGGGGTGTGGCGTGCTGGATTTTTGGTATTTCCAGTATCTTGTTTTTTAATGAATCACTCCAAATGAAACTATTCTCGAGGGTTTGTTCTTCCCAATATCCTTTCTGGTGGACTTGCACGTAACCGGTGTAAAAACTCACTACATTAGCTACCAAATTGTCGAAAACGCCCTTTTGCAAGCTGACGGTAAGCGTTGCTAAAAGGACAGCACTTGCTACCGATGCCATCGTAATGAGGGAGCGGCTGCGGTTACGCCAAATGTTTCGCCATGCAAGAATGAGCATCATCATTTTATCTTAGTCATATTTTCGGGAATGAAAAAATGATCATCAATCGGTTTGTCAAAGACCAGCGACCGGTAAAATATCTCTGTTTTTTGTCCGGTTTTTTGGGCTGGCGTCATGGTAAGCCGCGATGGCAGGAGCCGCCCTCCGAGCATTTTCACTTCACTGCCCAATATGGTACTATTGAGTTGACCATCTTCGTCGTAGAATTCTACCTTCATCTGAAGAAAGTCCTTTTTGTCTGCCCAGATCAGGACTTTTCCCCAAACAATAGCGGCATCCGCTTTGGGGATCATCTGAATTTTATGACAATCACGGCCATCGATTTGTTCTGACCCCAGAATAGTGTGGTCATAATCCTCTACTACCGAGGATTCTTTGACGAGATCATCATTGGTAAAATCAGTACCCATCCAGGATTGCGACATCATAGACGGTGGCAGTTTAATATTTCGTTCGAGACTGGGCAACCAATTCCAGACTTCTTTTTTTCGTTTCAGGAAGACAATTCCTTTGTCTTTTGCTGGTTTTTGAATCAGAATAAGCGCCAGATCATTTCCTTTGGTCCAGGATTTCAATTCCATGGTACGGGTCCATTTGGGACGGGTTGTCACAATACTCATTTCTGCAAGCGACGTTTTTCCACGGGCATGTTCGTCCACTTTTTGGATAATTCCGCGGGCATCCTGCGCAGTTGAAGTAAGTGGAATCAGAAAAAAAAGTGTTTTAATAAGGTGTTTCATAAATGAAATTTGGCCAGGTTGTTGCGCGTATCATCCACAGTCCTTGATTGTAGGTCTGGTTTTGAGAGCGATATTATTAGTATATCAATATTCAGCCTCCTTTTCTGAAAAGTAACTGATGGGAGTCAAGCACAGGAGTGATTTTGCTCAATAAATAATAGATCCCAAAGTATTGATTTTCAGTTCAAAATAAAGCCCGGGTTTATTTTAATGATATTTTTCGTGTCAATTGTGCGCCATATTCGGAACAGGTATTTATATTTGTACCTTCAATGTAGATTTTTTTCCTGATAATTATTGAAATCTCTTTTTTAGCAGGCAATAATTATTCTCCGTGTTTTTTTCTTTTTTATGTCTGACATCTGATAGAGAATTTGTCTCTGTTGGAGCATAAAATTATTTTTTCCAAAACAAGTTTTTAAATTTTTTGACGTGCTCTGAAAAGAGCTGAATATTATCTTATTGTCTAAAAATTATTGGTTTGGAATTATTTCAAGACCGTGGTACGGCTTTAAAATAACCTTAGTATGGAAAAATGCTACATTCTCATGCTCGATGATAACAAAGAAGATTACCTCATCGTTCGCAAAATGCTTTCCAGCCTGGAATGCCGGAATTATGTAATTGATTGGGTAGCTACCGTTGAGGAAGGGCTGGCTGTAATTGAAAAAAAAACATATAATATTTTTTTGGTGGGTTATCGGCTTGGAGCGGTAGAAGACGGGCTTGATTTTATTAGAAAAGCCATCCAAAAAGATCAGAATGGACCTTTTATACTCCTTTCGGGTACTGATCATCCGGATTTAGATATCGAAGCACAATCTGCCGGAGCTGCTGATTATATCGTCAAAAATGGACTGCGCGCCAATGAACTGGATCGGAGCATCCGATATGCCCTTCTGACAGCCGATTGTTTACAGAAAAGCAA
>JBILHQ010000164.1:0-14638 GCA_044350415.1 Saprospiraceae bacterium
ATGGCAATATATGGAATGGCACTTTTACTCAAACCGCACAACATGATGGTCTGCCTTTTGCAGTAACTTTATCCCAATATTATGTTAGAAATGTAGCGGGAGAAAACCCATTAGGTGCTATACCTGGTACATGGTTTTCTCCTGTAGCCCCAATAGTTGATTGCGATTTAGATAAATGTCCTGTCGAAAAACCTGAGATGCAAATGGAATTGACTAATTTGGATGAGGCCGTTGCAAGCAGAGAAGGTGTCCTTCCAGAGGCAACAACTTGGCAGTTAGAGTTTAATTTGTATCATAAGTTACTGGAAAACCCTTCCCTAATCAAAAGTGGAGGTATAATGGAAAACTTTATGAATCAACTGTCAGGAAGTTTGATTGACTTTTTTTGGAAATCACAATCGGACATAATATCTGGGTTTAAACCAACAGAATCAGTCATTAATGTACTGATAGCGAATAGGACCTTAATCGGCCAGTTACTTTTAGATATACATCAGATCGACAGCATGATCTTGATTAGCCCGGATATTGAGGAAATGCAAAGTATGTTGGCTCTTAGGGGAGAAAAACAAGATGAATTAAATAGCCTGGATATTCAAAGTGACTCTATTGAATTAGAGTCACTTCAACAATTCAGAAATAATGCAATTAACCTTTTGGAGGAGGTTAATTTGGTTGTGCCTAATTTTCTTTGCGAGACAAATTTACATACTGTATTAACAATTTATCTTAAAAATATATTCGCCAATTCAGAGTTTTCCTTAACAGATGCAGTACAATTTAAGTCGGTTGCCGAACAATGTATTGCTGAAGGTGGAATTGGTGTAGGTGCAGCCAGGATGTTGTACTATTCATGGGTAGATAGAGATCTGTTGATTCAGGAGGAATGTAATCAAAACTCGGAAGAAAGAGAAAGAAGCCGGGAAATTGATAGCCTAAACGTTATACCTGAGATTATTCCGAATCCAAACAGGGGAATATTCAGGATGAGATTACCACAATCCAATGAGCAGGGTGAAAGATTTATAAAGATAACCAATGTATTTGGGCAAACCATCGTTGAGAGCCGTGCCGATGCCTCTGTTCTTTTTATTGATTTTAACCTTGCTCTTAATAATACACCTGTAGGTACTTATTTCATATCAATATCCCATTGCAATAAAGTACTCACCCTTCCCGTGGTCATCACAAACTAATTCTTGAACATTGCAGCCATACGATTCGGTCGGTCGTGTGGCTGCTCTTTAATTTCTGTCTTAAAGTATGAATAAATATATACTACTTGTCTTGGGCATTTTGCTTGTGTACCGCCCAGTAAACGCTCAAAAACTGGATTTTAATTGGATAAATGGGGTCAAACTTGCGCAACAGGATAGCATCACTAATTTTTTAATTAATTTTAACCATTATCCACCCAGTATTGACTTTTTAAATACAGATATTTTTTTCACCGGAACTGAACATAGTATTTCTGACAATGACGGAAACCTGTTGTTTTACTCCAATGGATGTAGTTTGTGGGAACACGGTGATACATCTATTCTGATTAGTGATTCACTCTCCGCCGAATCCTATTCCTGCGAGAATGGGAATGCCTTCAGGCATCCTCAGACTTTATTTTCACTTCCTATAGGACAGAACAAATATTTGATTTTAGGGGCATCCGATCAGTTGGTATCCAACTGTGGAATTCCGTATTACTATTATTTGGTAATAGATTTCAGTAATCCACCTGCAAAAATTACCACTGAAAAAACTATCCTTACGGAGGGGTGTATACGGTTTTTAAGTTGCAGCCGACATGCCAATGGCCGGGACTGGTGGGTTATCGCAGCTGAAAATGAAACTAAAGAATTCAGAAGATGGTTGATTACACCTGATAGTATGTATGGTCCAAATATACAACAATACGATTTTGAATTTGAAGACGGATTGTGGTGGGATTTTACACCTGATGGTAACACGATGTTAATTAGGGGGTATAAAGATGGATATATCTTGCTACTCGATTTTGACCGGTGCACGGGGCTGTTTTCTAATCCTGTTAAAATTATAATGTCTCCATACGGATCGTTCACTGCTGTTTTTTCTCCAGATGGCCGGTTCATTTATACAAGTGATATGCACTTCAAAGAATTGGTGCAGTTTGATCGGATGAGTCCTGATATCGCTGCTTCTAAAAAAACAGTGGCGTATTATGACGGTTTTATTGACCCCAAAATCATTAATGCTCAAACATTATTTGGTTCGTTTCAACGTGGTCCTAATGGTAAAATTTATATATATGCTGGTGATACACACTATATGCATGTTATAAATTTCCCCAATCGGCTGGGTGACTCATGTAACCCAGTATTAAGAGCAATTACTTTCCCCCAGTTTACTTTCCGTGGGTATACCAGTTATGCTAACTACCGGCTTGGACCTATTGATGGTAGTGTTTGTGATTCTCTTGGTATCGATAATATCCCTATGGCGATGTACCATTATGACATCGAGGATACGCTTTCACCACTTGCTGTTACTTTCACTGATGCCTCGTATTACGAGCCGACTTCCTGGCACTGGTCATTTGGGGATGGCAATCCTAGCACGGCGATAAGCCCCATCCACACTTTTGCCGGACCTGGCTCATATACTGTCTGCCTGATCGTGAGTAATCAGTATGGAGCAGATACTTTATGCAGGGACATTCAGGTTGATGATATTTCAAATATAGTTAATTTACCAATAATCCCGCAAGCAAAAATCAGCCCGAACCCATTTAATGACGAATTACACATTCAATTACCGGCATTACTGAATGGTATTCAATCACAGTTCAGATTGATTGATATGTTTGGTCGGGAGATACTTTTAACTACCCTGACTGATTTTGACAATACTATCCTGGTTGGTACAATTCCGTCAGGACTGTATATTTGGCAAATGTCCTGGAATGGGAAAGTGTATCAGGTCGGTAAAATGGTAAAGATGTAGAATGTATTAAAATTGAAAGATTTTGGGAGCAACTGTTTATTCCTGCCGGACTGACCGGAATACTCACCAAGGCGCTGCGAGCGCAAAACAGCGATCGACTCTCCCCGCCCGATGTCCAATCTGATACCACTTTTTGCCTCTGCGCAATATAACATATCCTTTTAATCAGACTAAACCATCTGCCCCACATAATATCCCAGTGCCTGCACCGACAACATCGGATTAGCCCCGCTGGCCGAAGGGAACAAACTGGTATCTGCCACATAAAGCCCTTTGATGCCGCGTACAGTCCCGTCCGGCTGTACGGGGTAATCTTTGGTGCCGCCCATTCGGCAAGTGCCCATTTGATGGGCAGAAAAAACGCCGGCGTGGTTCGTTCCCCAGTTTTGTGCGGCAATATTGGCCTGAAAACGGGCCATATCAGTGTCCTTTTTGGGGAAATAATGCAAAGGCCGGTTGTGTAAAATGGAAATCCGCGCTGCGCCGGATGCAGCATGCAATTCAGCACTTTTTTGCATGGCGTGAATCAAATGCTGCCGGTCGTAAGGGTGTACATCATAATCAATCACTGGCTCGCCCGATTTTTTCCCTACCGTGACCCGTCCGCTGAACCGGTCGCGCACGAGGCACACATGGACGGCCATCCGGCGGAGGTGGAGCATTTCCGTTTTGAGTTGTTCGCTGCTTTCCCAACTCAGGGCCAGGGCGCCCAATCCGGGATGCACCGGCGGGCACTCGAGCCGATACCCCCAGTTGCCATCGAGCCGGGCGAATTCTTTTACCACCACCGACATCATTGGGCCCAACCAGGGCAAGGTATCTTTTTCATACAAACCGGCCGTGGCCATCACCGGATGTAAAAATAAATTTCGACCGATTTGCGGGTGTTGGACACCGCTTTTCAGCAGCAAAACCGGGGTTTGCAGTGCTCCTGCACTTACTACTACCTTTTGAGCGCGAATTTGGATGCGGATCTTTTGGCCATTGGGCAGCGTGGTAATGCCGATCGCGCCGGTTGCCTGTCCGTTTTGGATCGTCAATTTATCGATATGGGTATTTGCCAGTAACCGGGCGCCGTCCCGCACAGCATCGCGCAGAAAAGTTTCATTACCCCCCTGTTTGATACCTTGCGCGTCGCCGAGACAGGAAAATCCGACGGCCTCCCAGGCGGCCTTTTCATCGACACCTTCCGGAACACGAAGGTTCATTGGAATGGCCTCTGTATGCCAACCCAACTGTTTTCCGCCATCCATCAATGCCTGGTTTTGGGCATTGTGGGGCCAGGAGGTATTGATATTGTTTCGTTTTTCAATAAATTCAAATCCTTGGAGATAAGCGGGATCGGAAAATTGCGGATTGTGGTGATCGGTCGCCCATTCTTCCAGGACATCATCAGGCGTACGCAGCGCAGCCGCCCAATTGATTGCCGATCCGCCGCCCGCAGTACTTCCTGCCATGATGGACAATGAACCACTTTTGGTAGCCAGCATGGCACCTGCTTCAAAATGCCGGTTGAGCATCGGAAACTCCCGCATGGTGAATGACTGGCGCGGAGATACCGGGCCTTTTTCCACCACCAGCACATCCTTCCCCGCCGCTGCCTGCAATGCTGCCACCACGCCGCCGCCAGAACCGGAGCCAATCACCAATATTTCACAATCAAGTGTGGTATCGCCGGTTAAAGACAATGATTGGAGTGGATGATGATCCGTTTGTGGGGGTAGTCCCGGCAATTGGTAGCCCAGCGATACATGGTTGGGATTGGTGGTTTGGTTGGCCGGAATATCGCCGAAGTATAAAAATGCAGTGGCTTTGCGCAACGTGGAATACGATTGTCGCAACAAGCCCAATCTGCTGGACGACCATGATTTCAGCATTTGCTCCACCTGTTTACCAGAAAGCTGGTAAACAGGTTTCAATGGCCCGCCCCAGGTAAGTCCCAGCAGCGGACTGGATAAAAGTCCCAACAATTGATCAAATTGCGCCCGATCCTCTGCTTTTACGTTAGCAATCAATGCTAAAATCCGTTCCGGCACTCCCTGATCAGATGCACTCCGCTGCCAATAGCCGTGCACATCATCCGGGCGATCAACCGGGCCGATAATGGTATCACAAATGGCGCGAAGAGCAGCCAGCTTTTTATCTTTCATAGTCATATGTTAGTCCCAAGTCGATTAGTCCCAAGTCCCAGGTCCGTAGAGTATGCCCCAAGCATTCCGATTTTTACAAGTGGCCGCCCTGCTCGGGGCACACTTTACGGACCTGGGACTTGGGACTAACGGACCTGGGACTATTTTAAATTACCTGTACAAAATCATCGATGACAAACTGGCCCTGAGCGATGCGCCACCAGCCGTTTACATTTTCGATCAAACTGATTACAGCACCTTTTTGCAGAGTGGCTACCTGTTTATTGCTGGTGGACGGTCCTGTACGAACGTTGAGTTTGTTAGAAGTAACACGGCCCCGCTTTCCAGTGGATACTGGTGTAGATGGGGTTGGGTTTGCGGCAGGCGTTCCTCCGCCGGCGAGATTGGCTGCTAATTGAACTGCGCGCAGGGCATTTACCCTTCCGAAACCAAAGAAAGTGGAGTGGTTAGCTGCGTTATAAGAGCCCGCCGGACCTATTTTGTCGCAAGATTCGGCGAGCACACCTCTGATTTGCCCCAGATTAAGATTAGGATTAACCGACAAAATCAACGCACAAATACCAGCTACCAGTGGTGTCGCACTGGATGTTCCACCGAATCCGCTGGTATAACCCAGCACCACATTCCGCTGATCGCCGCTGATATCGCAACTGGCCGTGGTTATTCCCACGCCTTTGTTTCCATTGGTTGGTGCGCACAAAAAGGCATTCCCTCCAAAATAAGAATAGCTAGAATGCTCATCAAGGCTATTGGAAGCAGTCACACAAATCGCGTTAGGGTCAGCAGCAAAATCACTGATTTCCCGGGGTTGGTTATTCGATGCAGGATTGGCATTTCCGGCAGCGAAGAACATGGGAATGCCCTTGCCGCCGCGTCCTTCTGTGGCCAATTTGCGTAAATACCCGGAAATGAACGAACTCAACCCGATCTGTTGTGGATAACCCAAACTGCACGAAATAATATCGGCACCATTGAGCAGCGCATGATCGAGCGCATTGCGAATGGCATCGTCGCTTAGTACATCCAATTTAATCGGAATAATGCGCGCATTGGGTGCTGCCCCCAGGATACCCTGACCATCCAAAGCACCTGCGGCTACTGCTGCACAAGACGTGCCATGGCTTGCAACGCCAGTCGTTCCATTAGAAAAACGGACAAATGGCGAAACATCAGAAGTCCGGTTGGCTGCATTAAAAGGATTGCGAATTTTGGTTCCATCGCCTTTCAATTGCGGGTGATCGAGCGCAAATCCCGTATCAATCACGGCAATTTTGATACTGGGCGAGCCCAAATGTTGCATGGCCTGCCAGGCAAGCCGCACTTTAGCATCTGCGCCTTTTTTGAATTGAGCAGGCGAAGCATTGGTATTGGGAATATCGATGACGGGAATAGCGCCACCGGTATTGTCTAAATGCCATTGTGTGCTGACAAAGGCACCACTGGGTTGTGAAAAGGCACGATCAGCAGGTACTGTGATGAATTCTGGCTCTGCGATAGCGATTAGTTTTTTGTTTTTTTGCAATAAAACGGCACATTTGACAGGGTTGGGTGAAGCAGGGCTTACCGAAACCCGAATCGCATTGGCAGCAACTACCTCCTTTATCGTCAACGCCATATCGGCTAAGAGTTCATTTTTGTCGTCTTCATCGGCACCGGCCACAAATTCGATATACAAATTGCCGCTTGGGATCAATGGATATTCGTCCGCATCACCCATCTGCCACACATGCGATCCCACAGATACTTCCGGCATGGCACGCATTTTTTCCAATTTGGTATCTATGCCGCGTTTGGCAGAAACCATTTCAAAACCTTCCAAATTGGGAGGTGCTGCAACGCCCCTGGAAACGCGTTTGGTGGAAGCCAATGCTTTGGCCTCGGGCGTGTACCTTACCGCTGCTTTGGTGGTGCTTTTGGTGAGGTGGATCGTAACACCGCCGTATTGGAGGGTGGTTTGGTTGACTTTCTTTGCCATGAGTTGTGGTGTATTTACCGTGCAAATATAGGTATTTGTCCGCAGTTAGTTCCAGGTCAGTTAGTCCCAAGTCCCAGGTCCGTAGATTGTACCCCGAGCAGGGCGTCCATTCCTAAAAATCGCCCTGATTTGGGAATACGCTACGGACATGAGACTTGGGACTAAAACAGGATTAAAATAACTTATCTTTGCAACCTTTGTCAAAATATTTAACAATGCCATTTATGCTCCGTTTAAAAACCGCTCGCGGGTCTGCAATTCATATACTGTTCACCTTACTTTTAGCGGGCCTCAACACCTTCGCTTTTTGTCAAACGAAACCGATTACCCTGGAAGATATCTGGTCGAACGGTACTTTCCAGACCAAAGGTGGGCCATCAGGGATCAGGTTTCGCAATGATGGCGTTCATTACACCGCCCAAAGCGAGGGCAGGGTAGAAGAATATGACCTGCGGACTGGGCAAAAAACAGGGATGCTTTTCGATGCATTCAAAGCGACGACTGCTGGCGGCTGGAAGGGTATTATGGATGGCTACGTACTCAGCGGGGATGAACAGCACTTGTTGTTATCCACCGAAACAAAGTCGATTTACCGGTACAGTTCGCAATCGCAATTTTATACCGCTGATGTTTCGGGTACAACGGTGACACCGCTTTATGCAGGAGCGGCGCAACGCTACGCTACCTTTTCTCCGGATGCGTCCAAGGTGGCGTTTGTGGTGAATAATAACTTATTTTTTAAAAATTTATTGACGAACAACACTGCACAAATCACCACAGACGGCAAAGTAAATGAGATCATCAACGGTGCTTCGGATTGGGTGTATGAAGAAGAATTTAAACTGGTACGGGCGTTTGAATGGAGCCCCGACGGTCGCTATATTGCTTTTCTGCGTTTTGACGAAAGGGAAGTGCCGGAAATGAAAATGGAGGCGTACAATGGAGGCGAATATCCCGAAATCATCACCTTTAAATACCCAAAAGTAGGTGAAAAGAATTCGGTGGTCACGGCCCATATTTATGACCTGAAATCGGGTAAAACGGTGATCGTGGATACCAAAGCAGATGCTGAAGATTACCAGCCCCGTATTGCCTGGACACCGAAAGGCGATCTTTGTGTCACCAGGATGAACCGCCACCAAAACCAGTTATGGTTGCTGCTGGCCGACCCCGAAACGGGCAAAACATCCACGCTTTTTGAAGAAACAAATAAATATTACCTCGACCTGCACGAACCGTTTTTCTTAGCGGATGGCTCCGGTTTCATTTGGGAAAGTGAAAAAAGCGGCTTTAACCATCTCTATCGCTATGATATGAAGGGAAAAGAAAAAACGGCCATTACCAAAGGCGGTTACGATGTCACTTCTTTTTATGGAGTGGATGAAAAAAATGGCATGGTGTATTTTCAGGCTGCAGCGAACAGTCCCATGCACCGGGAGATTTATGGTGTAAATCTGAAAGGCAAAAAACAACATAAAATTTCTGGAGACCCCGGATTTCAAGGCGCGCAATTCAGTAAAAATTATGGTTACTATATCAACAGTTTTTCCACGATCAATAGTGCGCCACAATACTTCGTGCGTGACCGGGAAGGCAAATTAGTGCGCGCGTTGGAACAAAATGATGGCATCCGCCAAAAACAATTCGAATATGGCACGGTACCCGCTGAATTTATGCAGGTGCCGCTGCATTATGCTGATACAGCGGTAGGGGGGCCTTGGGATGGCTATTTAAATGGTTTTGTCATGAAACCAAAGGAAATGCCCCCCACCCAAAAACACCCGTTACTGATGTTTTGTTACGGAGGTCCGGGCAGCCAACAGGCACTTGATCAATGGAAAGGCGCAAATTATTGGTGGTTCCAGATGCTGGTGCAACAAGGTTTTATGGTGGCTTGTGTGGACAACCGCGGAACGGGCGCACGCGGCGAAGAGTTTAAAAAAATGACGTACATGCAATTGGGAAAATTAGAAACCCAGGACCAGATTGCTGTGGCTAAATATTTCGGGCAACAGCCGTATATCGATCCGGCTAAGATTGGCATTTTTGGATGGAGTTATGGTGGTTATATGTCGAGCTTGTGCCTGTTGAAGGGTAATGACGTGTTCAATTCTGCAATCGCTGTGGCACCAGTAACCAACTGGAAATGGTACGATTCCGTGTATACAGAGCGGTACATGCGCACCCATCAGGAAAATCCACCGGGCTATGAGGAAAATTCACCGGTCAATTTTGCCGACCAGTTGAAGGGCAATTACCTGTTGGTTCATGGCCTTGCTGATGATAACGTTCATTTTCAACATAGTGCTGAAATGGCTAATCAGTTGATTTTGAATAATAAACAATACGACACGATGATCTACCCCAACCGCAACCACGGGATTGGGGATTCTGCGGCACGCCTTCATTTGTACCGGAAAATGACGAAGTTTTTGGTGGAGAAAATGAAGGATGAGGTAAAACCCTAGTGGTCGAGGCGCTAAGTTCCTCGACCACCAGTGCCTCATGATGCCTGCTGCGGTGCTGCCTGCATTTGCCTTACAAAATAAAAAGTCGCCCCAAGCGACACCGCAAAATATCCCATTATTATCCAAATGCCCGGCGCAAAAACAGTGCTCATTGCAAACCAGTCGCCGGTAAACAGGATAATTCCAACCCCGGCTGCTGTTTTAAGGGCTTCCCAAAGTAATGCATACCGGTTGCCGTCCATCAGTTCGCTGTAAGCATAAACCATCAGGAAAATAAAGCCACCGTAGATGAAGATTCCGGGCGAGCCGATCCGCGCAAGATTACCAAAAAAATACAGGGTTAGTAAGAATAAGACCACCATTTGCACCATAGCAAAGGCTTTTACAACAGGCGAGCTGTCGGGTTCGTACCGTTCAAAATGGTAAGGATCGTCGATTTTAAATTCCGGATATTTAGCCGCTACATCGGCAGGCCGCCAGCCTGTTGGTTGGAACCAGATACGAAATTTATCTGCCATATTTTCGGTGCGCCAGGCATCTTTAATCAATAACCACAGGTGCTGGAAATTTATCTTAATGGGATTCCAGGTGTGGGAGGGCCTGGAAATACCATAAACCGGCGGCACTGATTCCAGTTCTTCCTGAAAAGTACCAAACCATTTGTCCCAAACAATGAAAATCTGTCCGTAGTTCTTATCCATATACTCCCCATTGATGGCATGGTGTACCCGGTGGTGCGATGGCGTCACGATAATATTTTCCAGAAATCCCATTTTCTCGATATGCTGGGTATGGTACCAAAACTGCGCAAACAAATGCAACGGGGCCACAATCCCAATTACTTCCGCTGGTACGCCGAGTATTGCCGCCGGCAACAGAAATATCGTGAATAAATTAACAAACGACGATATGCTTTGCCGCAGTGCACAAGCCAGATTGAAGTCCTCACTACTGTGGTGTATCGCGTGTTTATTCCAGAAAATATTGATAACGTGGGCAATACGATGTATCCAATAGCCAGAAAAATCAAGGGCGATAAATGCAATTACCACGGTCCATACCGTAGATTCCACGTGCCAGACCGCCACATGTTTCACTAGCCAACCGTAGGTAAGGATGGAGATACTCAATCCCAATACGTCTTTTACCACGTTGGTGATACCCGAACTAAGGCTCGACACCATATCCATATTGTGGTAGGTATCGCGCCCACGGTACCAGCCGTACCATTTTTCTAACAATACCAACGCCAAAAATGCTGGCATGGCGATCAGGAGTATTTTACCGTAAAATTCCATATTTTAGACATGAGGAGTGAGAGAACAATGAATTTATTTCGCCTTAAATGCGGCAATCGCTGCGCGGGAATAGCCAGAAAGCGCCAATCGCCCGCTGATAGCAGCGCGTTCGGAGAGCAGGGCATCCCAGTGATCGGTGTCCGCCCAAAAAACACGTTTTAGTTCTAACAGGGCTTCCGGGGCATAACTGCATATTTGCTTTAAAAAATATTCGAGGTATGCATCCAATTGTTCCACAGTCTCAAATACCTCCTGAAACAGCCCTTTTTCCTTGGCCCAAGCCGCAGTCTGCCAATCAGAAGGTGTAAGCGACATTTGGGTAAAAGCGGCTACCCCTATTTTGCGCTCCACCGCTGGTCCAATCACAAAGGGGCCAAAGCCCACAGCGAGTTCACTGAGTCGCACGGAAGCAAATTTGGAGGCCATACAAAAATCAGTCGCCGCTGCCAATCCAACACCACCACCCACCGCTTTGCCATGAATGCGGCTAACAATGACTTTCGGGCATTTTCGCATGGCGTTGATTACATTGCCGAAACCTGAGAAAAAGCGGTGGCTGGTCTCAAAATCCTGCAAAGCCGACAGTTCGTCAAAACTGGCACCTGCACAAAACGTATTGTGCTCCGCACTGCGCAAAACAATTACTTTCACTTCCTCCTGCTGCCCCAGTTGTTCAAAAGCCCGCGTCAATTCCGTCAGTAATCTTCCCGGCAAACTATTTTGGTTGGGATGGAAAAAAATAACAACAGCAACCCCTTCAGGGGAAGTATTAATTTGAACGTACCCTTGTTGTATGATTTCCATTAATTGTAACGTATAATTTCCACAAATGTAGGTTGGTTTTGCGAAACGGATAAACTGCAACAACTACTACAATAGAATTTTGTGTGGAATTAAAGGCATTTAACTAACTTTGTAAAAAATATGCACATTATGACAGCTGCTGTAAGTGCTCAGGACCAAATCGCTGCTTTCTTAGCAGATGCTATTCCTGAAAAAAATTTAAATTTTAAATTTTCGACCGCCATTCAAAAGCGGATTGAGTTTCTTGTGAACCAGAAAAAGGAGAACCAAAATGCATTTTAAAAACGCAATCCCAGTAAAAGGCCTCGCTGCCCGTTTCAACGCCACTATCATCGGCGATGCCACGTTATCTGCTACCGGTATCAATGAAATTCACAAGGTAACACCCGGCGATATCGCTTTTTCCGACGTTAAAAAATATTTTGATAAAACCCTGAAAAGTGATGCGACGGTAATTTTACTGAATGAAGTTACTGAATGCCCGTCTGGCAAGGTGATTCTTGTGGTTGATCAACCGTTTGAAGTCTATAATACGATTGTAACGGAGCACCGGCCGTTTGAACCGCTGCGCATGCCTTTTCACCAGGAGGCAATAATTCACCCCACGGCGATCATCGAGCCGGGTGTGACGATTGCCAACCATGTAACGATCGGCGCTCAATGCTACATCCAAGCCAATACCTGTATCGGGGAATACACTGAAATCGCTGATAATGTGGTCATTGGCCCCAATTGTTCCATTGGAGTAGATGCCTTTTATTTTAAAAAACAACCAGATGGAACATACACCCCCTGGCGGTCCGGCGGACGCGTGATCATCGAACAGGACGTGCATATCGGTGCTGGTTGCACCATTTCCAAAGGCGTGAGCGGCGACACGATCATCGGAAAGGGCAGTAAATTAGATTGTCAGGTGCATATTGGTCATGGCGTGGTGGTAGGCCGCAACTGTTTATTTGCAGCACAGGTGGGAATCGGTGGCAAGACAGTCATTGGCGACAATGTGGTACTGTACGGACAAGTCGGCGTTGCGCAAGCCGTGCATATTGGTGCAGGTGCGTTGGTTTCGGCCAAAGCGGGTGTTTCCAAATCCCTGGAAGGGGGAAAAGCCTATTTTGGGATTCCTGCCGATGACGCCCGTGAAAAATATAAAGAATTAGCCGCATTGAGGCAGTTGCCGGCATTTATGAAGAAGAAGTAAATTATTTTTTTACCCTGATTTCCACCCGCCGGTTGGATGCCCGTTCAGCCTCCGTTTTGGCATTTTTAAAATAAGGTTTTGTGCTGCCATAACCTTTGGTTTGGATACGACTGGCTTCGAGGCCGTGTTTTGCCAGGTATTCAGCGACTAAATCTGCGCGTTTTTCCGACAATAATTGGTTCTTTCCGGCATTTCCAAGGTCTTCCGTATGTCCCGAGACAATAATCGTAGCGTCCGGTTTTTTGCGCAGAAATTCCACCCAATTGTCTAATATCTGGGTGGAAACAGGCAAAATAATGTCTTTACTCCGAACGAAGTAAATCGGTTTTAATTCCAGTTCTTTTTGAATGGCCGCGATTTTTTCTGGTGTTTCAGCCGGAGGTTGGGGGACTGGCTCCGACTTTTTTTCAACGAGAGGCTTTTTCTTTGCTACTGGTTTTACGACGACAGGCTCTGTTTTCGGAGGTGCCGTCTGGTACAGATTTTGTGCACTGACCGGTTTTGCGTTAGATGCTGTTTCATTGGGCATGGTCCATTTAATCGTTAGTTGGCCTTCTACAATACCGTTGTAGTACTCTATTTTAATATCATAATACTGGCCCGCTTCCAGCTGGATTGTGTTACTGTATTCGCCATGGTCATTGTCGAACCAGGCATTGATAAGCCCCTGGTCATTGACCCACATTCTGATGCCATCATCGGCAAACACGTAAAATGTGTATTTACCCGACTTGGGGGCCAAGATTTTACCCGTCCAGCGAATGGAATAGTGGGTAGTATTGACTCCGGGTGCCGGCGATTGGTCCCTATAATCGAAATTAATACCATGGTCCACACGGGAAGTGACGAAATTTTCGAAATTGGTGCCGTTATAATATTCGCCAATAAGTCCCTGTTGGGCAGCTACCGGAAAGAATGCGAGGTATAACGCCCCCAAAACAAAAAGATTTTTGTGTTTCATAGCCTGAAATTGTTACTTTAATCCGCCTTTATAGGACGTTCAAGTACAAAAGAAGGTTACATTTTCAGGAATACCGGCGATTGATCTACAGGAGAGGCTGTATTTTCGACTGATGTTCTTTGGAACCTGCATTAAAACAATTCCATCTGTCCGCCTTCAGGCAATAGCCGGAATGATTTCCGGTGCCAAATATTAGGTCCGTATTCAGCAATAGCTTTCCGGTGGGCAATAGTGGGATACCCCTTATTCGACCGCCAGTTGTAGTGTGGAAAGGTATCGTGCAACGTCTCCATTATCTCATCCCGATGGGTTTTGGCTAATACAGAAGCCGCAGCAATGGAGGCATATTTCCCATCACCTTTGATGATACAAAGGTGCTCAACGGTACGGTACTGTTTAAACCGGTTTCCGTCTACCAGGATAAAATCGGGGAGTGCTATAAACTGATTGAGGGATCGATGCATGGCGGCAAAAGAGGCATTCAGGATATTAATCTGGTCAATTTCTTCCGGTTCCACCCGGGCGACAGCCCATGAAATAGCTTCTTTTTCGACAATACCCCGCAACAGTAACCGTTGTTTTTCAGTCAGTTGTTTGGAATCATTCAGCAAAGGATGGAAAAAATCATCGGGCAAAATAACTGCAGCAGCAACCACGGGACCAGCAAGACATCCTCGCCCAGCTTCGTCGCAGCCCGCTTCTGATCGCCCTGAAATATGATATGGTAACAACATTTGCTGGTTGGTTTGTGGTTCAAAGGTAAGCGCATGCTCGATGTTTCCGCAATTACGACTATATTTGC
>JBILHQ010000331.1:0-4711 GCA_044350415.1 Saprospiraceae bacterium
GTTAAGCAGGTATGCCAACTATTAATCAACTGGTACGCAATAGTCGCGAGAAAGTAGAACTGAAGAGTAAAAGTCGCGCGTTAGACTCATGTCCACAGCGTCGTGGTGTATGCACCCGTGTATACACGACCACGCCAAAGAAGCCAAACTCCGCTTTGCGTAAGGTGGCTAAGGTGCGTTTGACCAACTCGATCGAGATTATTGCTTATATCCCGGGTGAGGGACACAATCTCCAGGAGCACTCTATTGTGCTGGTACGTGGTGGTCGTGTAAAAGACCTTCCGGGTGTACGTTACACCATTGTTCGCGGTGCATTGGACACTGCAGGTGTAGCTAACCGCAAGAAGAGCCGTTCTAAATACGGTTCGAAACGTCCAAAGAAATAAAACGATAAATGGATAAAACGATGAAGTAATCTTCGTCATTAATCTTTTTATCACTAATCACTTTATCACTTAATTTAAAATGCGTAAACACAAACCGAAACCTCGAGTATTGGCTGCCGACGCACGTTATAGCGACACGATGGTAACACGTTTCGTTAATAACCTGATGTGGGAAGGCAAGAAGGGCGTTGCATTTGGCATTTTCTACGATGCATTAGACCTCGTAAAAAGCCGCACCAACGAGGACGAGTTGCAAGTGTGGAAAAAAGCACTTAACAACGTAATGCCTGCAGTGGAAGTTCGTAGCCGTCGTATTGGTGGCGCTACTTTCCAGATCCCAACTGAATTACCCTCTAACCGTAAAATCTCGATTGGGATGAAATGGTTGATCAAATATGCACGCGCCCGTTCCGGCAAAGGCATGGCTGAAAAACTTGCTGCTGAAATTGTCGCCGCTTCTAAAGGCGAAGGCAGCGCAGTAAAAAAACGCGAAGATACCCACAAAATGGCCGAAGCCAACCGCGCTTTCGCCAGTTACCGTGGTTAATATCGTGGTTGGATTTGCTTTGTTGAAATGATTTGTTCCTTTAATCGGGGTGCTAATCCTTCAATAACATCTAAACTACGAATCGCAGCCGTCGAAAATTGTCCGGAGAGTGCCTCACAGCATTTCTTTATCGGTCATTTTTCGACGGTTTTGCCATTTAAAGAATATTCTTTAAAAGAAAAATTGTACGTTTTTCAGAATTTTTTGAATAATTTACCTGTTTTTCCCAAATTTATTCTCTAATGGCATGCTAATTGAACACATAGACGATACTTTGTTCCTTTCAGGTGTGTAAAGTGTCTTAGTACCCCCGGAAAATAAAAGAAAATTAATTTACATTTAACTCATTCACTCATCATTATTATACAATGGCAAAGGATCTCCGATTTACCCGCAATATCGGTATTGCCGCTCACATCGACGCAGGTAAGACGACTACTACAGAACGTGTACTCTATTACACAGGTGTGAACCACAAAATCGGTGAGGTACACGAAGGCGCCGCTACCATGGACTGGATGGAGCAGGAGCAGGAGCGTGGTATCACCATCACTTCGGCTGCTACCAAATGCCAATGGATGGTAGGCACGCAGCAGTATGACTTCAATATCATCGATACACCAGGACACGTTGACTTCACTGTAGAAGTAAACCGCTCTCTCCGTGTATTGGACGGATTGGTTTTCCTTTTCTCTGCAGTTGATGGTGTTGAGCCTCAGTCTGAAACTAACTGGCGCCTGGCCGATAATTATAAAGTGCCCCGGATTGCATTCATAAACAAGATGGACCGTGCCGGTGCAGACTTCTTTATGTGTGTGAACGATATGAAAGCGAAACTCGGCGCTAATGCCATTCCGCTTCAGGTACCACTGGGATCAGAACACAACTTCGCTGGTGTGGTCGATCTGGTAATGAACCAGGCTATCGTTTGGAACGAGGAAGATCAGGGTATGACTTACAAAGTGGTACCTATTCCGGAAGATTTGGTCGATATCGTTGCAGAATATCGCCAAAAACTCGTGGAAGAAGTTGCCGCTTACGACGATAACCTCCTCGAAAAATTCTTCGAAGATCCAGAAAGTATCACGATCGACGAAATGCGTACTGCTATCCGCGCTGCCGTTTGCGACATGAAAATGACGCCGGTAATGTGTGGTTCTGCATTCAAAAATAAAGGCGTACAAGCTTGTCTTGATGCAGTTTGTTATTTCCTTCCTTCTCCGCTCGATATTGAATCTGTAAAAGGTATCAATCCCGACACAGAAGAGGAAACATCCCGCAAACCTTCTTCGGATGAGCCATTCGCTGCACTAGCATTCAAAATCGCTACTGACCCATTTGTTGGTCGTCTTTGCTTTATACGCGTTTACTCAGGTAGATTAGATGCAGGTTCTTATGTGCTGAATACCCGTACTGGGGATAAAGAGCGTATCAGCCGTCTGTATCAGATGCATGCCAACAAGCAAAATCCAATTGATTCGGTAGAAGCGGGTGATATCTGTGCTGCTGTAGGTTTCAAAGATATCCGTACCGGTGATACCCTTTGCGAAATGGGCAAACCAATCGTACTGGAATCAATGGTGTTCCCTGAGCCGGTAATCGGTTTGGCGATCGAACCTAAAACACAAAAAGACCTGGACAGACTCGGTATGTCGTTGAACAAACTCGCTGAAGAAGATCCAACTTTCCGTGTTAAGTTTGATGAAGATACCAACCAAACCGTTATTAGCGGTATGGGCGAGTTGCACCTGGAAATTATCGTTGACCGCCTTCGCCGCGAGTTCAAGGTAGAAGTAAACCAGGGTGCACCACAGGTAAACTACAAAGAGGCTTTAACAAAAACAGTGGAGCACCGCGAGCGTTTGAAAAAACAAACAGGTGGTTCCGGTCTCTTCGCTGATATGGAATTTACACTCGGACCAGCTGATGAGGCATTCCTCGAAAGCGACGATTACAAATCAGGTAAGAAAAAACTCCAGTTTGAATGGGGTATCGTGGGTGGTGCTATCGACAAAAACTATGTTAAACCAATCACTGATGGTTTCACACAGATGATGAACAATGGTATCCTCGCTGGATACAACATTGATTCGATGAAAGTTCGCGTAACAGATGGTGGTATGCACGCAGTCGACTCTAAACCTATCGCGTTCGAATTGTGCGCGAAAGAAGGTTTCCGCGAGGCTGCTCCAAAATGCAAACCACAACTGATGGAGCCGATCATGAAAATCGAAATCATCACGCCTGACGAGTATGTAGGTTCGGTTATCGGTGACCTTAACCGTCGCCGGGGCCTTCCGAAAGGACAGGAAACCCGTATGGGTGGTGCTGTTGCTGTTCAGGCAGAAGTGCCACTTGCTGAAATGTTTGGCTACGTAACTCAACTCCGTACCCTTACTTCCGGTCGTGCTGCTTCCACCATGGAATTCTCGCACTACGCGGCAGCTCCGGAGGGTATCGCTAAAGCGGTAATTGAAAAAGCAAAAGGTGCTTCGGTAAAAGCGTAATTGGGAGCGCGGACTTTAGTCCACAACTCACACGCCATACTGTAAGTATTAAAATAAACGCCCGGCTCACTGATCAACAGTGGGCCGGGCGTTTTTTATTCGGAATCATTGAGGTGCTGTTGTCGGTAGCCTGCCACCGCTACTACTGTTGCATATTATCCCCTGCCATTAAAACCAACAGACAATCCATATCTTGTCCCTGTTTTATTAGGGATAATAAAAATATTCACAGGAATATTCATGCGCCCTGATTTAAAAGATTTTCCAAAGGCGAAAACAAAAGAAGAGGACACTTTAGGCTCTCCACGGGTATCAAATCTGCTAATGGTGGCAGGTATGCTGGGTGGATTAGGATTTTCGTTCCTCCAATCACTTAATCTTACCCAGTTGTCCCCTTCATAGAATCCTTCAGCTACCGTGGTAACATTAATGGATGGGCCAAACGCAAATTCAAAACCATTTCGGTTGCTGCGCACACCGTGCAAAACAGTGACGGATGGAATAATCAATCCTTGATCCAGGCCAGTAACCACCGGAATAAATTCAAATAATGCCTGTAATCCCCCCTGATTGATATAACTGGTCTCAAATTGATAACCAAACTGATACATTACCGGGACAGCATCGGCACCTCCTGCACTGGTAGGAGCCTTCAGCCGGAGCGCCTGTTGTCCGGTAAAGATGGTTGCACCCATTCGGGGCCCACTGAGGTTGAGTTTGACCACGTTTGGATTATTAATGGCACTTTCATACCCGTCTACCCGGGTTAATTTGCTCACCACGTCTTCTTCTACTGGTAATGCCAGCATTTTACGCAGGGTTACTCCCAGCATCAGTTGAATTTGTGGGCGCAGGTTGAGGAATTCCATCACCTGACTTTTTTCAACCGATTGTGTGCCTACATCAATCAGGCGCATAGAGACAATGATTTTTTCAGAGATTAATTCGACTGACCCGGTGAGCATTTTATCAGCACCCAATTTTCGGCCCATTTCTACCAGGCAAATTTTGCCATAGCAGTTATCGAGTTTGAGTTGTTCTTTTTCGGCCACGTATTCCACATCGTATTTATCCAACACCTCGTAAATACCCAGTTTGTCGAATTCCACGCGGGTCAATTGGCCCATCTGGACGGCATCTAATGTAAAACCTTTGGTATCAATATAGAGTACACCTACCTTGTCCCGAAGATTTGCAGGCGTTTGTGCGGTGGTGATGATTGGGGAAATCAATAAAAAGGCAGAAATTATAAAAAGTAATTTTTTCATTGT
>JBILHQ010000332.1:0-4703 GCA_044350415.1 Saprospiraceae bacterium
ATATGAACCGCCCGTATAATTCGCCGGAAGATGATTTGGGCTTTATTATTGACGATGAATTCCGGCGCGGCTTTTTTACCAGTAATCGGGTGCCGGATGAGAAGGGCCTGAACGGTACCAAAGGGAAAGATGATATCTGGTCTTTTTCTATTGAACAGGGGATCAAAGATGCCCGTCCCGCGACCCGCGAAGCCACTATTGTAGTGCGCGATGCGAAAACCGGGAAACCGGTTCAGGGTGCTGAAATCCGTATTCTAAAATCATCGCGCGATGGTTTTGTTGATGCGGATAGCAGTATCTATGAAATTGATTTGCAACCAGTTGGAGATGATCGTGGTTCGGTAAATCTGCAACTTCGTCCGAAGTCCTCCGATAAAATGCGCCATCCTGATTTGTACTCAAATGCGGCGGGAGAAGCAGGTGCCGACTTTTTGCGGTACCGCAGTTATGTGATCATGGTCAACCACAAGGATTACCAGGTTACGCAACAGTTCGTCAGTGTTGACGATGAACCTGGTCAGGCGCATATCGATATTAAACTGAGTACTGCGCCGGTTTGTTTCTGGGCCAAAGGAACGGTTTTAACAGATCAATTGGGTACCCGGATCGCGAATGCCAACCTTAAATTTATTCATAAAGCCTCGAATAAAATTCAGACGGGTCGCACGAATCTCAACGGTGAATATGAAGTATGCCTGCCGGAACCCGGTGAATACCTTGTTCAAACAGAACGGGGTGGTTTCCAGCCGGATAATTTCACTTTTATAGCCTATGCAGACCGGCCGGATTTTCACGAAACGCGGCTTCGCCCCACGATTATCGGCGGCGAACCTTCGCAGGAAACGGCTTCTGCCGGAGCGGTGCAGGACGGATCGGTGATTGTGATGGACAAAATTGTTTTCGAACCCAATCAAACCACCCTCAACCAGACCGCCATTCGTAACCTCGATGCGTTATTCGAACTGATGATGCGGTATCCCAACATTACGGTCGATTTGGTGGCACATACGGATAGCCGGGGGAATCAGGCCAATAACCTGGAAATATCCAAACAACGGGCCGAGAATGCACTCGCTTACCTGGAGCACCGCGGCATTAAAGAAGGGCGCATCAATGCCATCGGGAAAGGCGGATCCGTTCCCCGCAACCATTGCCTTCCAGGAGTCGCCTGTTCAGAAGAAGAGTACCAGGCCAATGTCCGGATTGAAGCGAATGTTCACTTAAAATAGGGTGTTAACGATGAGCTATGAACGATGAGCTTTGTGATGTCCTCTTTAATGTAGAATTAGCGTA
Source organism: Saprospiraceae bacterium (assembly GCA_044350415.1). Taxonomy (GTDB): domain Bacteria; phylum Bacteroidota; class Bacteroidia; order Chitinophagales; family Saprospiraceae; genus M3007. The sequence goes on from JBILHQ010000332.1 coordinate 1,294, forward strand.
GAATATTTTTTTTGATGTTTGCTCTATTATTACCCAGTAATTCTCGCTATTAAAAAATTTGTAATTTCAATAGACTTAAAACGGTTGTTTTAGGTTCGAAACGCCTGAAAATTTCTGCAAAAAGTCCTTTAGGATTATGATTTATGCGAATAGCTAGAATCGCTGATTACTACTATTCGTACCAACGATACCTTCTATGAATTAATGTGCATTCTCATGGATTACACAAAAGTACACGCAACGGTGTACGCAACGGACCACGCAACGGTGTACGCAACGAAGCTCATCGTTTATCGTTCATATCTTATCGTTCATCGTCCATGTCTCATCGTTCAAAATTCAAAAAAAACATGCCTTTTCTAATTTTTCTCATCGGCATCAGCGCGTTTATCGTGAGTGTGGTGGTGATGATTTCGCGGGTTTTTTCCGGTATATCTGCCTTGCCTGGTAGCCGGCAATGGGACCAGATGATCAAAACATTGCGCGATGCGACGCAGCCGAGTATGTCAAAATTGGTACCATGGGACGGGAATGACCTGATGCCTTTGTTGTCTATCGGTAAAGTGGTACCGGTCAGGCGTTTATTTTCTTCGAATAAAGCCCATTCGGGAATAGTGAATACTATTTATCAGGAGCCAGTCATTGCGGTATCGGACATGCGTATTGGTAAAAACAGTATTATGATGGCGCGTACGAGCAATCGGGAATTTGTTTTCCGGAGCAAGCCCAATGAAGTGGAAATTTGGGTTAACAGTCAGCCTTTTGCGGTATTAGCGGGCGGGGCACTGCTGACTTCGGGAAAAACGCCCAAATTATTGGCGCAAATAGAACCTTCCGGCGATAATCGCCAATTGCCTGTCAGGTTGGGCGATAAAACAGCGTTGACAATTGCCAATCCTGCAGAACCGCCTTCTTCTCCTAATCCCAGGGCCTTGATGCTGTTGCGGCCACTGAATCCGGAAGAAGAAGTAGCTGTACTTGCGCTTACAATTTTATACCAGTGTAAACCTGGGGGAAAATGAAAAATATGATTAAAAACTACATTATTTTCAGTCTGTTTTTAACAGGAATTGCGTTTTTTTGGGGTTGTTATTCGTTTAAAGGGATTTCTATTGACCCGAATATCAAAACATTTGCGGTCAGGACTTTTGAGACGACCGCACAGAATGCACCCCCAACATTAGCGATTGATTTTTCAGAGCGACTGAAGGATAAAGTCCGGGGCGAAACGCCGCTCTCCCTAAAAAATGATGAGCCGGATTGCGAATTCAGTGGCAGTATTTCGGAGTTTGATGTGGTACCACTGGCTCCTAAGGCCGGAGAGACAGTCGCTCGTAACCAATTGAAAATCAGCGTAAATGTAAAGTATAGTATCAATAAGGAAGGGCTTAAAACAGAATACCCGGAAGCCGGACGGACCTTTAGTTTTTTTTCGGAGTTTCCGAGTGATTCTGATTTAACGGCAGTGCAGGATCAACTGATCGAAGAAATTTCCAAACAATTGCTGGAAGATATTTTTAATGCAGCTTTTAATAATTGGTAATTTTTTAATGATGAGTTATAAGCTATGAGTTATGAGTTTTTTAGAGTGGACCGTGGTGTAGGTTTTAGAGTGGATCGGGATGTAGATTTTTTCACGGAGAACCACAGAGAAAAAAGCACGGAGAAGCACGGAGGCGTGAAGTGCACTTTTACACGCTCTAAAACCTAAACTACGGTCCACTCTAAAAAACTCATAACTTATAACTCCCTCAGGCTTTTTCTGTGTCAATTTTCAGCAAATCAGGAATGATCTTTTTGCCGCTTTTGTCTTCTCCTTTTTTACCATTAAATTTGGTAAAAAGTTTATTGACATCGGTCATTTTAATTTTCCCTTTTACACTGACCATTACAAAACCGTCTTCCGGTGAATTGACGAAAACGACTACTTTCCGGAGGGCATTGCGGCGGGTGGTTTTGGCCAGCACGCGCACATGGGTTTTACCATCCCGCACAGTAACGATTTCTTCGAGGTGATGCCTTTTGGCTTTGTTGGTGAATCTTTTGATGTCCTGGTCGGCTAATGGACTGCCGTCCTCAAAAATCATGGTGCGTACTTTGTGTACACGCCGCAACATTTTACGTTCTGATTTTTGTTTGATAAACAGCGATCCCGTTCCAATGGCGACCCGCGGAACGGTGAAGGTGACACTGCCATCATAGTCTTTATATTTCCAATACAACCAGCGGTCCTGGGCTTGGGTGGTTGCAGCTACGCTGATCGTCAGCAAGGCGAAGAGAAGGTATTTCATGGTGAGTATTTTTTTAGTATATGAAAAGATTGGTATTGGGGTCAGTGGGTTAAATAGTGATCAGTCGTAGATGATGCGCCAAGCAGCCTGTTTGATACTGACTATCGGCATGCTTTTGGTGTAATCTACGACTGATAACTATTTATCTGACCCCTAATCCTTTTTGAGTTTATCTAATTGATTGATGCCGTCAATATCCATCGTTTTGGCGAGGGAGGAAATTTTGTCCAGGTCAATTTTACCGGTGAAACTCAGCATGGTGAATTCGGTGGGAGCACCAACGAGCAGCAGCAACTCACTGATTACATTGTTGGATTCTTTGATCATGAAACGAACATGTTCCTGTCCGTCACGAACGGTAAGCAGCTCCTCGTACTCTTTTTTCGGCACACGGTTCATGGCCTCTTCATACATGGCCACACCATCGCCGATGCTGTCGGCGGTGAGGACCCGCAATCCGCCGAGATCTTTTACCACGTCGCGGAATTTGTTCCAATCGGGGTCATTGGTTTCGATTTTAGCCACCATCTGAAACATTTTGGGGCTGATGTAGACTACTGTAAAGCGCTCATCTTCAGCATATTGGTTGAAGAATTTAGAGATAGCATCATTTTGAGCATAAGTCGAGAGGGCCGCTAACAGGAAGAGCGGCATTAACAATACGTTTTTCATAACTTAATTAATTGAATTGTGCGTTAGAGAGAATTACCCTTGTTGTTTGAAGTAATGATCCACGAGTTCTACCTTGTTCAGGTTTTTGGTGGCATCATTTTTTCCTTTATTAAATTTGCGGGACACCAGCGCGAGTGCTGCTTTGATTTCTTCGACGGCCTGCAATGCTTCCGCTTCCGAAATGGTACTTTCTGCTACATCTACCGGGGTAACAACCGGCTTGGACACAGGTCTTTTTAATTTTGCTTTTGGGGTTGCCGGAGGCATCGCCACTGCAAGTTTTCCAGTAGGTGCCTGCTCTTGTTGCTGGGTTGTTACAGGTGATGTTGCAACAGTAACAACGGTTGCCGGCGTAGTGTTGGTGTACATCCACCCACCGATGGCGATAATGCCTGTTAATACGGCTGCAGCCATATATTGTTTCCAGCCATTAAAGCCAACCACACG
>JBILHQ010000165.1:0-14499 GCA_044350415.1 Saprospiraceae bacterium
TGCAGTATTTTGACCTCAATATCGAGCATATACAACAACAAATTAGTTTGAAAGGCGGTCAACTTGTGGCCTTTGCTCCCGAACAAATCGGGCATTGGGACTTAGATAAAGCCCTCGAATATGAAGGCAACTTCACCAGATTGGCTAAATCAGGAGATCAACCGTTGATTTACGCCTTTTTTAATTTTTTTATCCGGCAGGCAAGATATAGCAATCGGATTGATGAAGTCAAAAACTATTGCAAAAGAGCCGCTGATTTATACGATCTGCTGGACCCTGAATCCAAAAAAGCGCAAAAAACCACGATGTTATCCATGTACGATATTTACCTGTGGAAACTCCTGCAGCGCAATAAGCTGGATGAAGCAGAATTGGTAATTAAACAACTGGATGTCGCTTCAAAATTTAAATCGGCACTCCCTTTAATGCGGGCAAGTGGGCATATTGCCCTGCTGCGAAAAGATTTAAAAACCGCAGCCAGGCTATATATTGATTGGATGATCAATTTTAAGAAAGTAAGCGAAAGCGACTACCAGGACTATACCGTAGTGTTTCAGGTGAGTGATGAATTGACTCAATTCAATGAATATGGCAATCTTGGACCTGACCAGCGGGAATTAGTTTGTGCAGTGTTTAAAGATTTTCAATTTTTTAGTGAATCATTTTGTGCGGAAAGTGATGCAGATTTGTACTTGCAGCAACTCCTCAAAGACGACCCCACTTATCAGCGCTGGAAACTATTTCAGTTATTGCAACAATCCACCGACAACTACCGTGTTCCTTTTGTGATCCAACTGGAACGGCTCAAAGGCGCACTTACCATTGCTCAAAAATTGCAGGCCAATGGCAGGGGAGAAAGGACTGAAACGGAAAAAATCACCTTAAAAGTGGCTGACTTGTACAAAAAAATAGGCGTCTTTGAGAGTAGCAGTTCGGGAACTGAAGCTGGCAGGTATTTTACAAAAGGCATTGATTTATTAGAATCGGCATCCTCATTTCCAGCAGGTAATGAAACCAGCCGGTTAGATACGCTCGGCAAATTATACTTATTAAGAGGCAACAGCAGGCTACCTTTACACCCCGAACAAGCGTTGGAAGACTATGAAAGGTGCTACCGTTCCACCTTCCAATTAGAATCCATTTACAGTTTAAGAAAAGTGAATTCTGAAATTGGATATTATTACGTGGCCTGGCAATCTTTGATCCAAAGTGGAAAAGCCCTGCTGTTGCTCGACAGACCAGCAGAAGCCCGGGATATGTTTGAAAAAGCGGGTGAGATTTATGACAGCCCTGTCAATGGCATCAATATTGCCCATTCGTACCTGTTAGAAGGCGAAGAAATCAAGGCTTTTTTAAATTTTGGTTTTATTAAAAATGAAAATGACCTGGCTAATGCATTAGCAGACATCAGGCAATACAGTAAACCGCTGAAAAAACAAACAGCGCGCTTTGACCAAATTCAGCAGCTCACTTCAAGAATGAAAAACGCCTGGTTCAGCAATCACCCTGAAGCCGGCAATGCCTATGTGGAGTCACTTTTTCAAAAAAGAATGATTTCCGATTTCAGCGACTCCGGTCAATATGACTCCGCATATATCTGGAGCAGAAATATGCTGTTGGGTTGCCGCCAAACCTATGCAACGGTAAAAGATCAACCAGAACGCCGGGATATGTGGCTCGATTTATTGACCAATTCGGCCATCAATTTCACGCAATACAGCCTGTTCCTTCCTAATATCTCCTCAGAAAGACTGAACGAGGCACTTGGATATTCCAGGGAAGTACTACAGGAGGCTAAGTCAGCCTATTTGCCAGACAAGTCCCTGTTGTACCTCAACAATGGTCATATTTATCTACTGCTTGGAAATACAGAGCAAGCATTGGAATCGTACGAATTATTTGATGTGCAGGGAGGTGGATCGTATGCCTATTTTGATTATTTGTTAAAAGACTGGCGCGACCTGTACCGGGCCGGAATGCATATCAAGGCACTAAAAGAGGTAGTCAATAAGGTATTTCCAGCAGACTATCCTTTTTCGCCGGAAGACTTGCAGGCGATTAACCAGGATTGATACTCAAAAAAAGTCTTAGTTTTGCGCCTAAATTTTATTTGAACGTGATTTTAACAGATATAAAAATACGGGAATCGATTGCCAATGGGGAGATAGTTATCGAACCATACCGGGAGGAATGCCTGGGTACTAATTCCTATGATGTGCATTTAGGAAAATATTTTGCTGTTTATACAGACAGGGTACTGGATGCGAAAAAACACAATAAGGTAGATCATTTTGAGATCGGGGAAGAGGGGTTTGTGTTGCAGCCAGGTACGCTTTACTTGGGCGTCACAGAAGAGTATACAGAAACCCACAATTCGGTTCCATTTCTCGAAGGGAAAAGTAGTATTGGCAGGTTGGGTATCGACATTCATGCTACAGCAGGAAAAGGTGATGTTGGTTTTTCCAATACCTGGACACTGGAAATATCCTGCGTACACCCGGTTCGGGTATACCCGGGTATGCCCATTGGCCAACTGATTTATTTTCAGATACAAGGCGGCATTGAGAACTATTACCACAAAAAGGCCGATGCTAAATATAACCAACGGACGGTCCGCCCGGTGGAAAGTATGATGTGGAAAAATTTTTAAACTTATGCGATTTTTCATATTTGTCGTCCTTTTTTGTACAGCTTGTGGTAATTCTAATGCGCCGTTGGATGCCGATGCCCGAAGGCAAGTCGACTCCTTATCTGCTTCCGGCATTGGAATTGCCCGGAGAGATTTAGACAGTATTTGCAAAACCCAGCGCACTACCCTATTGCCGTCGTTGGTGGATTCCATCAAAAACGAGCGCTTACAGGAAATAAAACGCCAATTAGAAAACGTACCCAAATAAACCAGTTTATGGATACAAAGAACGCGCAAACGCTACAAATACCTGCATTAGCCCGACATTTCAGGGGCACAATAACCCTCGACGGTTCCAAAAGTATCAGTAACCGGGCACTTATCATGATGGCCCTCGCTGAGGTGAATGCATCGGATTATCTAACCCATCTGTCGACCTCCAATGATACCGTAACACTGCAGGGTTTATTGGCCAACAGGAACACTACTGATACATTTGATGCCGGTGATGCCGGTACAGTGTTTCGGTTCATGGCCGCCTGGCTATCTATCCGCCCCGGCAAACAAATACTTACCGGCTCCAAAAGAATGCTGGAACGCCCGGTTGGACCATTGGTGACCGCTTTACGCACGCTTGGAGCCGACATCACCTATCTGGGGCAGGAAGGATATCCACCACTACAAATCGGAGCGCCTCAAAATATGGGTGTTTCGACAAATACGCTCCACATAGATGCGGGTGTCAGCAGTCAGTTTTTATCGGCCCTGCTGATGATCGCTCCCTATTTACCCAATGGACTGGAACTCATCCCGTCAGGAACAATGGTATCTAAATCTTATCTCGACCTGACCATGTCAGTCATGCGGGAATTTGGCGCAACATGTGACTGGAAAAATGAAAAAATCGTGGTTGCACCTACTAAGTACACGCCTAAACCTTTCAGCATTGAAGCCGACTGGTCAGCAGCGTCCTATTGGTATAGTTTTGTGGCGATATCCGACGGGGCAGAACTCCATTTAAAAGGTTTATTGGAGAGCAGTAGACAAGGAGATGCCGTCGTGCAAAAAATGATGACCGCTTTCGGTGTCACTTCTGAATTTGACGAAGAAGGAGTAAGAATAAAAAAAACCGGTGCAGCCAAGCCCGTTTTTGAATGGGACTTTATCGAGTGTCCGGATATTGCACAAACATTAGCAGTGACTTGTGCCGCTTTAGGGGTTCAGGGGCTGTTTTGTGGATTAGAGACATTGAGTATTAAGGAAACCGACCGTATTGCGGCGATTAAGCAGGAATTAGCCAAAACCGGCGTTACTTTTTCCAAAATGCCGCTGCGTTTCAGCAAAAAATCACCTGACAAAACTTATTTTCTGCTGGATGGCCAAAGTCATTGGGAGGAAGGAACCGTCCCGCAATTTGCGACTTATGGCGATCACCGTATGGCCATGGCTTTTGCACCATTAGGATTACTGGGAACGATCATTATTGAAGATCCACTGGTGGTCGGCAAATCATATCCTGGATGCTGGCAGGACCTCAGCATTGTCTTTTTGGATGCCCATTCTTATATGAAGTATTTCAGGACTTAATTTTTGAATTAAATGTTTTAGATTTGCTTCGAAAATTCTCGATCGCAAACATGAAAAAATATTTATTATTCCTTTGTGGGCTCCTGTTATTGGTTATAGTAGCATGGCTTCCGTGGCAAAGTCATAAAGTTGATTATAATATTGTTGTAAAGCCTATCCTCAACAAACACTGCATGTCGTGCCATGGTGGGGTAAAGAAAAAAGGTGGCTTTAGTCTGCTGACCCGCGAAGAAGCACTTCAACCTACAGAATCAGGTAAAATAGCCATTGTTCCAGGTAAACCCGGTGAAAGCGAACTAATCCGGCGTATTTCCAGCCACGATCAGGAAGAGCGGATGCCTTACCGGAAAGATCCACTCCAACCCGAAGAAATCAGCATTCTGAAACAATGGATTGAAGACGGCGCACCCTGGGAATTAAACTGGGCTTATCGGCCGGTCGAAAACCCTGCTATACCCACTAACCATCGGCCCTGGTGGGACTTTTTTTCCAAAAAACAGGAAGATCATTGGTCCATCAATAACGTCGATCGTTTTGTTTGGAACAAGCTGCAACAAGAAAAAATACAGCCGCAACCAGCCGCCGCCAAAGAAGATATCCTCCAACGGGTAAGTATGGACCTTACCGGACTTCCTCCATCTACCATTATTTCCCAACAATTTTTAAACGACACATCTGCTTTTGCGTACGAGCGGTTGGTGGATAGTTTACTGGCCTCCCCCCGCTATGGTGAACGGTGGGCCTCTATGTGGCTCGATCTGGCGCGCTACGCCGATTCCAAAGGATATGAACGGGATGCAGGGCGGTACATTTGGCATTACCGGGACTGGGTAATCAGAGCCTTTAATGCCGACATGCCTTACGACCAATTTTTGACGGAACAATTGGCGGGTGACCTCCTCCCCGACCCGACCGATGACCAATATATTGCCACCGCATTTCACCGCAATACCATGACCAATGATGAAGGGGGCACAGATAATGAGGAATTCCGGACAGCAGCGGTTATTGATCGGGTCAACACTACTTGGGAAGCCGTTATGGGCACCACTTTTGCCTGTGTACAGTGTCACAGCCATCCTTACGACCCGTTTCAACACGAGGAATATTACCAGTTTTTTGGGTTTTTCAACCAAACCCGCGACAATGACACTTGGGAAGAATACCCTGTTTTGCGGCATTTTGCGGGAAAAGACAGCTTAAAAGCATTGGCATTTCAGGGATGGGTAAAGCAAAATGAGACACCCGAAGAAGCCGCCCGCATATTGCAATTTGTCAAAAATATCCAGCCTTCTCTGTACTCTATTAACGCAGACTCTTTTCTGAATTGCGAGCTCTATGATACCAAGTGGCTGACCATGCGCAACCACGCCCGTTGCCGGTTGAAAAAGGTAGACCTCACTGGTATTTCTCAATTAATTTTCCGGTATACGGCGCGCACCAAAACCGGCCAATGGACGGTTCGCCTGGATAGTACCACTGGCCCAATCCTCTTTAGTACAAAAATAGATACCAGTGGAATGGGCCGGAAAATGATCGCGATTGACTTTCCGGAGCAGATAGGAATACATAATTTATTTTTTAAATATGAAAACGCTCAACTTAAAAAAAACGAAGATGCCGATCTCCAGTTTGATATTTTTCATTTTACGAAACCCTATTTAACAGGCGATAAACCAGGATTTGCCGATGCGCGGAAACAATTTTGGGAATTAGTGCGAACCCCCACCTGGGAAACCCCCATACTCCTGGATGGGCCACCATCGTTCCACCGCGAAACGCATGTCTTTGAAAGGGGCAACTGGTTAGTGCCTGGCAAAACCGTTTCACCCGGAACACCCAAAATATTGCCGCCTATGCCTGCCGGTGCCCCCCTAAATCGCTTTGGTATGGCCCAATGGCTCACCAATAAAAACCACCCGCTCACTTCCCGTACCATCGTCAACCGGCTCTGGGAGCAATTATTTGGATACGGACTGGCCGAAACGCTGGAAGACCTCGGCTCACAAGGCATTCCTCCTACCCAACCCCAACTGCTCGATCACCTGGCCTGGAACCTGATGAACGAAGATAATTGGAGTATTAAAAAAATATTGCGAGAAATGGTCCTTTCCGCTACCTACCGCCAGGACAATCGTTGTGCGCCCAACCTTTTGGAACGGGATCCACAGAACAGACTCCTCGCGCGGGGGCCGCGTATCCGCCTGAGCGCAGAGCAATTGCGCGACAAGGCACTGGCCGTTTGTGGTGTTCTATCCTCCAAAATGTATGGTGCAGGCGTAATGCCATATCAACCGGCAGGCACTTGGAAAACACCCTGGAATGGCTCCGATTGGAAAATGAGCGAAGGGGAAGATCGTTACCGGCGCGCCGTGTATACCTATTGGAAACGCAGCAGCGGATATCCTTCTGCACTCCTGTTTGATGCCTCCCAACGGGCAGTCTGCACCGCCCGGAGAGTCCGTACCAATACCCCCTTACAGGCTTTAGTGACCATGAATGACTCTACTTTTGTCGATATGGCCTGCATTTTGGCAAAAAAAATCACAGCAGAACAGTCCGGCGATATTAGACAAAAGATTTCCCGCATGTTTGAACGTGCTATTGGTCATGTGCCCACTCCTGAAAAGATACAACCGCTGATCGATTTGTACGATAAAGCAGCGGTGCTTTTCCGAAAAGACCCGCTGCAAACAGAAAAGTTCATGGGCGAAAAAACAGCCCAACCAGAAGATGCCGCTTTGGCTGTGGTGGCCAATGCGGTGCTGAACCTGGATGAATTTGTGATGAAGTAGATATTTTTTCATCAGCCAAAATAATCGCAAATCGAATTAATCGTAAATGGATAGCCTTCACCATATCACGCGCCGCCTTTTTCTTCAGGAATGCGGCTACGGCATCGGCGCTGCTGCAATTGCTTCATTATTAGGAAGTTGTGAGAGCGACAACAATGCAGCCATGCAGCCTGGAATCCTCATTGATCCGGCCAACCCATTGTTGCCGCGGCCGCCGCATTTCCCGGGCAAAGCCAAATCAGTGATTTACCTGCACATGGCCGGTGCGCCCTCGCAGTTAGAATTATTTGATTATAAACCCGACCTGAATAAATTAGATGGGCAGGATTGTCCGCAATCTTTTCTGGAGGGCAAAAAATTCGCATTTATCAGGGGCGTCCCTAAGATGCTGGGGTCGCAGGCTACGTTCCAGCAACACGGAGAATCGGGAGCGTGGATATCCAATTATCTACCGCATCTCTCTACCATGGTCGACGACATCGCCTTTTTGAAAGCCGTTCATACCGACCAGTTCAACCACGCTCCTGCACAGTTGCTGATGCACACGGGAAGTCCGCGGTTGGGCCGCCCAAGTATAGGTGCGTGGGCGACTTACGGGTTAGGAACAGAAAACGCCAATTTGCCGGGCTATGTGGTCCTCACGTCAGGGGGGAATAATCCCGATGCAGGCAAAAGTGTTTGGGGCAGTGGTTTTTTGCCTTCTGTGTATCAGGGCGTTCAATGCCGGTCGGAAGGTGACCCGGTTTTGTTTCTGGAAGACCCCAAAGGTATTTCCCGCGACCTGCGCCGCGCCTCTATTGACGCTATCAATGCCGTTAACCACCAAACTTACGATACTTATAAAGACCCGGAGACAGCGGCGCGCATTGCCCAGTATGAACTGGCTTACCGCATGCAGATTACAGCGCCGGAAGTAATGAATATTGAAGGAGAGCCTGCCCATATACACGAGATGTACGGCACCACGCCCGGCAAAGCCTCCTTAGCCAATAATATCCTCCTGGCCCGACGATTGGTGGAAAAAGGAGTTCGGTTTGTCCAGATTTTTGACTGGGGCTGGGATGCACATGGAAGTTCATCCGACCTTGCCATTGATATTGGCATGGTCAATAAATGCCGAAAAATGGACAAATCAGTTACAGCCTTGCTGCTTGACCTCAAACAACGTGGACTACTGGACGAAACATTGGTGGTGTGGGGCGGAGAATTTGGCAGAACGCCTATGCAGGAGAACAGAAATGGCGTAACCTTGCCCTTTAAAGGCCGCGACCACCACGCTGATGCCTTCACAATCTGGATGGCTGGCGGTGGTATCAAAGGCGGTGTAAGCCACGGAGCGACCGATGAAATCGGATTCAATCCGGTCAGTGGAAAGGTGTCGGTATACGATGTACAGGCAACAATTTTGAACCAACTTGGATTTAACCACGAACAATTTACCTATCCATTTCAAGGGCGTCCGTTCAGGCTGACCGATGTGGGCGGGAATGTTATTCGGGAAATTGTGAGTTAATAAAAATGATAAAAGATGAATACACGACGTCAATTTCTTAAAAAAACTGCTATGGCTACTGCTGTGCCCTTATTACCTGGCCTTGATCTTGAGCCGGCAACACGTATTCTTGAACGAACGGCTCCGGGGTTTAAACTCCTTTTTTTGGCCACCAACTGGGGGTTTAATGGTACTATTGACCAGTTTTGCGCCCGTGCCAAAGCCGATGGTTATGAAGGTATTGAGGTCTGGACACCCCAGGAGGAGAAAGAAAAAGTCGCTTTATTGGAAGCCACCCAAAAGTATGGTTTATCGGTCGGGTTGCTATGCGGCAGCGGAAATGCTGACTTCCAAAAACACTTGGAGGAATTTGATGCCGCCCTACAAAAAGCACTGGCTATCAAGCCTATATATGTCAATTGCCACTCAGGTCGGGACTGGTTTTCTTTTGCCGACAATAAAAAAATCATTGACTTGACCGTCAAGGCGCATCAAGCATCAGGCATGCCAGTTTACCACGAGACCCATCGGGGACGGATGCTTTTTGCCGCTCACACGGCCCGGCAATTCATCGAAGCCGTACCAGAACTTCGTTTGACCCTCGATATTTCCCATTGGTGCAATGTCCATGAATCACTGCTGAACGACCAGGAAGAAACGGTACAAAAAGCACTGGAACGCACCGAACATATCCATACGCGTGTTGGACATCCCGAAGGTCCACAAGTAAATGACCCGCGCGCTCCGGAATGGGATGCAGCCTTGCAGCGCCACCTGAGCTGGTGGGATACCGTAGTGAAGCGCAAAGCCGCCGAAGGAAAACCACTCACCATGCTGACGGAGTTTGGCCCGCCTGACTATTTGCCTGCCTTGCCCTATACCCGGCAACCTGTAGCCGACCAATGGGCCATCAATGTATATATGAAGGATTTGCTGCAAAAAAGATACCGCACAGAAAAATAACGACCACGTGATCCACCCGCTACTTGTACATCTGCCGATCGGCATTATTTTACTGGCTGTTTGTTTTGAATGGATAGTTTACAGAGAACGCTATACTTTCCTGAGGGCTTCTCTGCTATTGATTTGGCGTTTGGGCGCCATTGCTGCAATCATTACCTGTATTTCGGGCTGGTGGATGCGCCACTCAGGCGAATACGATGGAGCAACCGTCGACTACCATCAGTGGGCAGGAATTGCTACTGCACTATTGGCTACAGGCGCATGTTTTATCAAAACCAGGTTTTGGTGGAGCTTCATAACCGCCATTGTACTCATTGCCACAGGCCACTTGGGAGGAACGCTTACCCATGGGGAAGGTTTTCTTTTCCCTCAAAAAGAAGATATACCGCCTGTAGCATTTCCTGATATTCAACAAGTGGGCGTTTATACCGAGATGGTTGCACCCATTTTTAGCCATAAATGTGTCTCCTGTCACGGTCCTGACAAACAAAAAGGCAATCTGCGGCTGGATAGTCCGGAGCAGATTAGCAAAGGAGGCAAACACAGCAATCTGCTCGCAGGAATATCGGGGAGCGAACTGATAAAACGCTGTAAACTACCGCTCACTGACGAGCACCACATGCCACCCAAGGGAAAATCACAGATTAGTGCTGCCGAATTACAACTGATAGAGTGGTGGATATTACAGGGTGGAGATTTCCAAAAAAAAGCAGTGGAATTAATGCAGCCCGAACCGATCAAAGCCCTGTTGGCTAACTGGGGTAAATCCCACGCCAACGCACCACTGCCTGCCGCAGACTTGCCCGACACGCTTGTGGGCATTGCGCCCCTGGAGCACATCCGGAGACTGCAAAATGCAGGTCTGACCGTCATTCAAATTGCACAGGGCAGCCCATGGCTTTCTGTTAGCTTTGTCAATCAATACACACCCGGAGATTCTCTTTTTGCACTACTCGAATTAGTGGCTCCGCAAGTGACCCGACTCAACCTGAGTGATGTCATTATTCCGGAAAATGCTTGGCCTCATTTGGCAAAATTATCTTGTCTTTCCAAAGTATACCTTAATGGCAGTTCTTTGAAAGACAATGATTTACAGTATTTTTCGGGCTGCCGGCATTTAGTGTATCTGAATCTTTCCAACACGAGTGTCACCCAGGCTGTTGCAGCCCCACTGGCTGACATTCCAGGTTTAAAGCGAGTGTACTTGTATCAGACCAGAATTACATCAGCAGAATGGACTGTGCTCTTTTCAGCGTTGCCCGGGGTGAAAGTGGATACCGGAAATTATCATGTTCCGACATTCGTAAGTGACACCACAATGTTAAAAGAGGAGAAAAAGTATTAAGGTCAGTCCTTAATCACGTCGCCCGACCCAGCTGTATGGGATTCGACCGATGGATTGCCGGAATAATACACACTACCGCTTCCTGCGATGGATATTTTTAATTGGTCTTTTGCGGTACAAAAAACATCACCACTGCCTGCGATTTCGGCATTTACACTGGTGGCATTCAGTTTTTTTGCGGAGGCTTTACCACTACCGGCGACATTGATATTAAAATCTTCGGTAGTCCCTCCCAAGTCTATATCACCGCTGCCCGCAATATCACAGTCAACAGTTCCTGCAGTCAATTCGGGAACATTTATAGTACCTGAACCTCCAATTTCAAACCTCATCTTTTCGGCTTTCATCATAGAGTTGGCCTTGAAATCACCATTACCGGCAATCGATACTCCTTCCAGGTAGGGAGAAGTAATGCGAATAGTGATCGGTTCATAGCTGCTCACTGATTCCTTAAAATAGATCTCCAGGGTATTGTTTTTTACTTCTGTTTTTAGCAACTCCTCCATATTCGGCTGTGCGGATATTTCAATATCCCAAGTTTCACCAGCCTGCCATTCAATGCTGGCTGAAATACTGTTTTCAATTTGTCGGTAATCAGCAACAGTCCGGTGTGCTATCACCACCTCGCCCTTACCTTGTTTGCCGAAGAACCCGAGGTGCCAGTTATGGTCACTTAGCGTACAGGCACCTTTGCCGATGACAAAAATACCAACGAGAATCATAAATAATACTAATGGACGCATTTTTCCAGAATGATGATGGTGAACGAAAAGAAACAGTTTCCCGTTTTTAAATGATAAATTCAGCGAACAAAATATAGTTTATTTTGAATTCAGCATTATTTTGTTGGACACCATCCGGAAGAAAAAGGTTACAGTTCCCAATTCTTATCGTGCACAAACATTCACTATTTCATCATAATCAGGCCTGTCCCAGGCTTGCTCGTGAACAAAGGAGTTAATAATCTCACCTTTATCGAGTACAAAAACGCCGGGCATCTGGAAACCATCGCCGAGTTCTACGTTGTGGTAGGCAAAACCATGTCCTTCGAGCACACCAGCCTGGACACCGCGTATCCAGTTCATCAATCCAAATAATTGTTGTGGTGTTCCCCGCCCCAACCCGAAAAGGGCGTATGTTTTTTTCTCAGGATCGGCAATATTAAGAACCGGCCAAAGTTTATATTTTTTAAAAAAAAGTTCAACAGTTTTTTCTTCGGGCGACATGTGCACAAATACCACATTGATACCGTGGTTTTCAAGTCGTTTTTTACGTTTGGAAATATCTGAGATTGCTTCCCGGCAGAAAGAGCAGCCAAAATGGCGCAAAAAAACCAGTAATACCGGTGTTTTTTCAGCCAGATCTGCTAATGTTTGTCCGGTAGAAGTAGTGATATCTGCCCAAAAAGGAGCATCATTATTTACTGAAGTCATAGTATTTTGCATTTACGGTTTACGATTGATTCAATTTACGATTCAATTTTAAATCGTAAATCGAATCAATCGCAGATCGTTTATAGGTTCATTCCGTCCAAAGCATCCATAATTTCTTTGACAGCATTGGCCGATTTGTGCAAGAGTTCGAGTTCGTCCTTTTTAAGGCGCAGTTTGATAATTTCTGCGATTCCTTTCTTATTCAGTTTAACCGGAGAACCGACAAAAATACCTTTCAATTGGTACTGGCCATTGAAATGAACACAGCAAGGATAGATGCGGTTTTCATCGCGGAGGATAGAAATCGCCATTTGTGCTGCTGCTGCACCTGGTGCATACCAGGCAGAAGTACCCATGAGATTGACCAGTTCGCCGCCGCCAAATTTGGTACGTTCGATAATAGCATCTAATTTGTCTTTTTTCACCAACTCCGTCACTGGAATACCGCTAACCGAAGTGTACCGTGGCAATGGCACCATGGTATCGCCGTGCCCCCCCATGAGCATAGCGCTGATATCTTTAGGAGAGCAGCCGATTTCTTCGGCGAGAAATGCACGGTAGCGCGCGGTATCCAATACCCCGGCCATTCCGAACACCCGCTTGTCGCTTAGTCCAGATGCTTTCCACACGGCATAAGTCATTACATCAAGCGGGTTGGACACCACAATGATGATTGGATTTTTGGTGTGTTTCAGGATACTTTGTGTAACAGAAACAACAATTTTGGCATTAGTGGAAATCAGATCATCGCGGCTCATACCCGGTTTACGCGGAACACCAGCGGTGATAATAACGATATCTGATCCAGCAGTAAGTGCGTAATCATCGCCGCCCGTCAACCGGGTGGAATAGCCATCCACAGGGGCCTGTTGCCAGATATCGAGGGCTTTTCCCTTGGCCAAGGGGCCATTTATATCGATCAGAACGACTTCATTGCAAACATCAGCGTGGGCCAACACATTTGCGCAAGTTGCGCCTACATTTCCGGCGCCTACAACAGTAACTTTACTCATTGGTTACAGGTTGAATTTATTTATAAAATGAATGAATAATATAAGGATACCCGGAAACGACAAAGTTATTACTGGTGTGTCCCTTAAAAACTGGGCGAAGGTACCATAAAGACATTCAATTTGTCCTAATAAATTTGGACAAATTAGTCATAATCAGGCAATAAAAGATGATTTTCACATCCAGATGAATGCGTCTTCATGGTGCCTGATTTCTTTCACCTTATCGTGCTCCAGAAGGACGGCCACCACGTCGAAGCGAATGGCCCAATCGTACCCGATGGCTTCCATATAGGCACCGGCAGTGCGTGCCAGCAATCGCTGTTTTTTCACAGTGACGGCCTCTTCCGGACCACCAAACAATTCGTGGTGGCGGGTCTTGACCTCCACAAAAACAAGTAATTTGTCGCCCCACCAGGCGATTAAATCAATTTCTCCCCGGCTGTGCCGGAAATTCCGCGCAACTATTCGGTAACCCTTGTCAATCAGGTAATCTGCTGCTATTTGTTCGCCTTGTTCGCCAGTCAATAAATGTTTGGCCTTTGTTTTACTCATTTTTGCAGCAGAAAGCAGTGGTGGATTCGTTTGTCCCGAAAATCCTCTGGAATAGTTTTCCCGGTAATATTGGTCATTGCAGCACCGGCAGATGCCTCGGGGTCCATTTTAAATTTGCGGAAATTTGTGGAGAAAAACAGTTTTCCGCCAGGCGCTAACCGCTCCAGCACCCGTTGTAACAACCAGGCATGATCACGCTGAATATCCAGCGTGCCCCGCATCCGTTTGCTGTTCGAAAACGTTGGTGGGTCCAGGACAATCAGATCCCATGTTTTTTCTGGCTCCTCGTGCAGCCAATCCAATACGTCTATCTGGACAAAGCGGTGATTTTTCCCCGTATACCCATTTAATTCCATATTCTTCTTCGCCCACTGCAGGTAAGTATTGGATAAATCAACCGTATCAGTTGAGGTGGCACCGCCAGCTGCGGCATACACCGAAAATGCACCGGTGTACGCAAATAAATTAAGTACACTTTTTCCGGCAGACAGGTCTCGGACCATCTTTCGGGTATTGCGGTGATCAAGGAACAACCCTGTGTCGAGATAATCGGAAGGATTGATAATAAACTGAAGGCCATTTTCGACGACCACTTTTTCAACTCCCGCTCTGTCATATCGTTCATACTGCTGTAATCCCTGCTGTCGCTGCCTGAATTTGAGGTAGATATCTGATTTTTCCACTTTCAGC
>JBILHQ010000333.1:0-4685 GCA_044350415.1 Saprospiraceae bacterium
GCCACTCACCGGACAAGACCTCACCAATTACCTCCAAAGCCTGCCCGCCGAACAGATCGACCGCATAGAAATCATCACCAACCCGGGAGCGCGATACGAAGCGGAAGGCAACGCAGGTATCATTGATATCCGACTGAAAAAGGACAAAGGCCTTGGAGCCAATGGATCGGTTAATACCACATTCAGTCAGGGTATTTACCACCGTGCGAATCTTACCGGCACTGCGAATTACCGCAACAAAAAATTCAATGCTTTTGGTAGTGCCTCTTTAGGCGACAGTGAAGGATTTCATAAAATGTTGTTCGACAGTTACCTGAATAACATGGAGCAACATGAAATCAATAACAGCCAAAACAACAGCCAAAACTATAACTACCGTGTTGGTGCTGATTTTTTCCTCGGGAAAAAACATACCATCGGCTTCCTGGCTGGCGGTGGTGCTAACGTCAATGACAATACCGCTTATAACCGCATTACCCTGGCGGCCGCCAATACACCGACAAGTATTGACAGTATTTTGGTGGCGAATAACACCGGTAGCGGACAAAGACAACAACAGACTTACAACCTTAATTACCGGTTTGATAATGCCAAAGGCCGCACCTTTAATATGGACCTGGATTATGGCACTTACCACAATAAAAATAAGCGGTACCAGCCCAACCGTTACTACAACGCTTCGGAAGAAGTGGTACTCACCGAAATTATCAACAGTTTTGACACCCCCACGGATATTGATATTTACACTTTTCAGATGGATTACGAAGACGATCTATGGGGAGGCAAATTAGGTATCGGATCGAAACTGAGTCGCGTCAATTCCGATAATACCTTTCTTTTCTTTGACGAACCCGCAGGTGTCCCGCTATTGAATAACCGGTCGTCGAACAGGTTTATTTACGATGAAAAAGTGTATGCCGGATATGTCGGTTACACGCGTCCTTTGAACAAAAAATGGAACTTCTCTGCGGGACTCCGGGCTGAAAAAACAGACGCAACAGGTGATTTACAAACCTTTTTGCCTGAATTACAGGAGCCACCCGTGCTGTTAAATTACCTGAGTTGGTTTCCGAATATGGGACTAACCTGGCAACCAGCCGAAAACCATAATTTCAACCTGAATGGCGGCCGCCGCATTAACCGGCCTGACTACAATGTCCTGAATCCGTTTAACAACCAGATCAGCCAGTTGTCGTATGAAAAAGGTAATCCATTTCTCCGCCCGGAAATCGTAAACAACCTCGAACTTGGCTACACCCTGGCTTACCGGTATAATGTTAAACTCTCCTACAGCAAAACCACCGACCAGATCACCAGGCTGATCGCTCCCGACAAAATTGACCCGCGGGCAGGTTTTATCACTTGGGATAACCTCGCATCACAAACCATTTACAGCCTCAATGTGAGTGCTCCTGTGCAAATTCTTAAGAAATGGAATGCTTATTTTAATGCCGGGGCTTCTCAAATTGACAACCAGGCTGATTATGGCAACGGCGCTACGGTAGACGTCCAAGCCTTTTCATACAATATCTTTCAGCAGCATACCTTTGATCTTCCGGGGGGCATTAAAGCCGAAATTTCGGGCTATTATTCTGGTCCGGGCATCTGGGGCGGCGTGTTTGTCTATGAATCCAGTTGGAGCCTTGATCTGGGAGTGCAAAAGAAATTCCTACATGACCGGTTGAATGTGCGCCTGAATGCCAGCGATCTTTTTTACCAGACAGGCTGGAATGGCTATTCCAATTTTGACGGATTGTATTCTCAAGGCAGTGGCCGTTGGGATAGCCGTCGGGTGAGCGTGAGCCTTGGGTATTTATTGGGCAATGATCAGGTTAAGTCGCGGAAACGGAGTACGGGAATAGAAACAGAGGCTGGAAGAGTAGGTGGATAGCATTCCGGTTACCCCCTAAACAACTGCTTCTACGGAAAAATCTGGGATAATATAGTGCACCCATTAACAAAAACGCAATGAATATTATATTGAATTCCAGTCATTCAGAGGCCCCAGAGCCACTAGATGTCATCGAGGTGCCTAAGGATAAATTACTGCGAGCCTACGCAGACGATCCAATGTTAGAGCATTTTGGCCGGTTATGGGCCGAATACCAATTAGGGACATTAATCAAGAATTACCAGATACTGTCGCTGAAGGGATCGAGTGACCGCTACAACTTGTTTTTAAAATGGTACCCTCATCTGGAGGGAAGAGTCCCTCTGAAATACATTGCAGCACTCCTGAAAATAGACCAGGCTACTCTGAGTCGGGTAAGGGAAAAACGGAACCAACTAAATTTGGTTCCAGAGGTGCTTTTTGAATAAAAAATACGCGATTGTTTATTAATCAACGCGCCTGGGAGCGTGTCACAGAAAAACCCTCAGCAGCATAATCATCATTATTTAAAAGAAATATTTCCTTATATGATTTAGCATAATACAATTTTTGTTTTATTTTATTCTTTTTTTAATACCCATTTTTCTATTGCCGCATCCGAAATTACATCGCTTTACCGAAATACAAGTACTTACCATTTTGGAGTGGACTGTTGATAGGTGTAGTGACCGTTGCAGGAAGGGATACCGGTTTTTTGAAATAATTACACCATATACAGATGGCCATATTAATGGCAGTTACTATCAGGAATTAAATGGTGCAGATACACAAAATGTGATTTATCAGGCGACCGCGAGTGCGCCGTTGGATGTGATACCACCAGTAGCAATGTGCCGGAATGTTACTGTGCATCTTGATAATACTGGTAACAGCAATACTGCTGCAGCACTGGTGAACAATGGATCTGCTGATATATGCGGTATTCAAAGTATTTCCCTCAACCCAACCAATTTCACTTGCGCAAATGTTGGTGCCAATACCGTGACACTCACTGTTACCGATATCTCCAACAATTCAAGTACCTGTACCGCTACTGTTACGGTCACAGATGGTGTATTGCCGGTAGCCATTTGTCAAAATGTAACCGTAAACCTTGATAATTCCGGTAACGGTGTTATCACTGAATCCGGGGTAAACAATGGGTCTTCCGATGCCTGTGGTATTCAGTCATTTGTCCTGGACCAAACCACCTTTACTTGCGCCGATATGACTGCCAACCCACATACAGTAACCCTTACGGTGACGGAGGTGAACGGTAATGTCAACAATAGTAAACCCGGCTCCAGTAATGACGATCACCCAGCCGCCCGCAGTGTGTTTGAGTCTTGACCTGTCGACTGTGATGATAGCGACAACGATTCCTGGTGGATCGTATACCTACCACGCCTCTTTAGCAGATGCCATCAGTGGATCTAATGCCCTGAGTGGTACCACAATTACCGCCGCCACTTTCGATACTCACGCGCGGTATACGATATCGACCACGGGATGTTTTGCCACCGGACTCATTGAAGTACAAATTGGTGCCTGCGTGCAGGTAACTGCCAAGGCCATGACAAAGAGGAGGAGGCACGCGTATCTATCACCGATATCGATGGTCGACTAGTCAAAGAAGCGGTATTATCGGTAATAAAAGGGGTTAATACCTTCACTTTCGATGAACGGCACAATCTACTGATACAATTCCGCCTGCCACTCAGGCAGAAGCAGAAGAGGATTACAGTATTTACGATAATGTACAATTTACAGATACAGGTACCAGGCGATACTGTAGTCCAAAAGTTTTTGACCAAAGCGCACAGCGTTTTTTATCGGTAGCCTGGGATGCACAAATGCCCTACACCCTGCAACTGTCGGCAATTGGGACTTATGCTGATGGTGATAACCCTGCAGTTGCAGAGGAAGTACGTGCAAATTATACGGGCGGTTTGCGCTTATCGGCCAACATACCGGTTATTTCTAAAAATAGTTTTGTTTGGCAAATGGGGATGAATTAGTGGGAAACTCGTTACAAGTTGGGTGAAAACCAAAAACCGGCTACCGCTCTGTCCTCCGCGTTGCGTAGTGGAGGTTTGCGTACTTTGGCACTTAACACAATGATATTCAATTATTTAAGAGAAAAAAGTTTTATCCTGTTCCAGGGCAGTTCCGATTTAAACGGTGATTATTCCTTCAGTGATTTCCAATCGCTAAGGTATTTGAGGTATTCGGCAGCCGTTATTTGGGGGCGCCGTCCCAACGACCGCAAGCAGTGTGGGGTGGGTGTTGCACGTACTTACAGGGTAGGCGAAATGAATTATCTTCCTGTTGTCCTGTTTAATTACACAGCACCAAACCGTAAATGGGGCACCGAAATTTTGTTTCCTGCGCGCGGTCATGTACGACGCACCATCAACCCACGCAATCTCGTTTTAGTGGGGTATGAATTGGAGGGACAAAGTTATCGAATAGCGGCACTTTCTGATACCAAACGTAGCCTCGAAATACGCAGGGGCAAAATGCGTACCCGGGTCGAATACCAAAGACAATTATCAGGTTTTATCTGGCTGAGTTGTCAGGCAGGTTGGCGGTATGATTGGTCGTTCAATGCTGATTATTTAGAGAACGACGGTAGAGATTTTTTTAGGGGATTTACTGGTAATCAAAAATATTCTATGCTGAATACTTTAAGCAATCTATTATATTTTAATACAGGTATTCATTTAGTAAGTCCTTAGAGGATTGTTGGCGGCCCGAATCCCGATCCACGCTACGCCAGAACACATGCCTTATAAAGTGGTGGAAAAAACAATAC
>JBILHQ010000334.1:0-4627 GCA_044350415.1 Saprospiraceae bacterium
ATATTTTGAAAGAGTTCATGGTGCGCAATACCTATATTTATCCGCCTGGTCCGAGTATGCGGATCATCGGGGATATTTTTTCTTATTGTGCCCGTAAAATGCCCAAATTCAATTCGATTTCTATTTCTGGTTACCACATGCACGAAGCCGGTGCGCCAGCTGAAATTGAACTGGCTTATACACTGGCCGATGGACTGGAATATATTCGGACAGGCATTGCGGCGGGGTTAGATATTGATGATTTTGCGCCCCGGCTGTCGTTCTTTTGGGGCATCGGCATGAATCATTTCCGGGAAATTGCCAAAATGCGGGCTGGTCGTTTGATCTGGTCCAAAATAGTACAACAATTTAACCCTAAAAGCGATAAATCATTGCCGCTGCGCACCCACTCCCAAACATCGGGCTGGTCGCTCACGGAGCAGGATCCATTCAATAATGTAGCGCGGACTACCGTGGAAGGATTGGCGGCGGTGCTGGGTGGTACACAAAGCCTGCACACGAACTCTTTTGACGAAGCAATTGCTTTACCCACGGATTTTTCGGCCAAAATAGCCCGCGACACGCAATTGTTTATTCAACGGGAAACAGGCGTAACCCATGCGATTGATCCCTGGGCGGGTTCTTATTTTGTAGAAAGCCTTACCCAGGAATTGGTGAAAAAAGCGTGGGCGCTCCTGGAAGAAGTGGAAGCGTTGGGCGGTATGGCCAAGGCGATTGAAGCGGGTGTTCCCAAATTAAGAATTGAAGAAGCAGCGGCTCTCAAACAGGCGTGTATCGATGCCGGCGAAGAAAAAATTATCGGCGTTAATGTGTTTCGGGTAGATGAGGATGCTGCTTTTGAGATTCGGGAAGTGGATAATTCGGCCGTTCGGGATGCGCAAATAACCAGGCTCGCACAGTTGCGTGCGGCTCGCGACCCGCAGCAGGTAGATGTCGCATTAGTGGCCATTCGAGCCGCTGCCGCATCAGGGGCGGGCAATTTGTTGGAACTGGCCGTAACGGCTGCCCGCGCCCGCGCCACCCTTGGTGAAATTTCTGATGCAATGGAAACCGCTTTTGGGCGTTATTCCGCGGTTACCCGCACCATCTCAGGTGTATTTGCCAAAGCAATGACGAACAACAATGATTTTCAACACGCCCGAACATTGGCTGATGCGTTTGCGGAAGCCGAGGGCCGCCGTCCCCGGATTATGATTGCTAAATTAGGACAGGATGGTCACGACCGCGGCGCAAAGGTAATTGCCACTGCTTTTGCCGACCTGGGTTTTGATGTCGATATGGGACCTTTGTTCCAAGCTCCTGCCGAAGCTGCCCGCCAGGCTACTGAAAATGACGTCCATATTCTGGGCATTTCTTCTCTTGCCGCCGGGCATAAAACGCTGGTTCCGGAAGTGATTCACGAGCTGGCTAAACTGGGCCGCGAAGATATTCTGGTGGTGGTCGGCGGGGTAATTCCGCAACAGGATTATGATTTTCTTTTCCAGGCCGGGGCTGCTGCTATTTTTGGTCCGGGAACGGTGGTGGCCAAGGCGGCGGTAAGTTTGCTGGAGCAGTTGCTGGACAATTGAAAATTGCCCTGACTGCACCTTAACAGGCGCATTGGCAGTATGCGTTTTTTTTTGATTTTTGATGTAAGATTTGGGTGGACGGGCAGTACCAGCTTTTAAAGTGCGCTTGCAATGCTACTATTTGGGTTTCGAAGCACGGGAGGAATCATTCGACTTGATCAACGCGAATGTAAAAAATCATCCATCGGATCAATCCAAAATCTAAAAAATCAGTTTGGTTTTCATTTTCGTGAATTCCTCTTCCGTAAGAATACCAGCGTCGCGCATTTCTGCCAGTTTATTGATTTTAATAATCGTCGCTTCGGTATCGTCGGAGGTGGGTTCCTGGGTTTTTATTTCATTGACCACCTGTTTTCCTTCTTCCACAGATTCCGTGTAGCGTTTTTGGGCACTGGACAGGTCAAAATCTTCGAGAGTGCCACCGTCGTGGAAATGTTTAGCCACTACATTGCCAAGGGCATACGCACTGGCTCCGGAAAGTACGGGCATACTGAGTTCGCCGATCACGGTACCTACGCCGGGGATAATTTTAACCAGACTGGCATCCAGGCGCGCTGCGCTGCTGCCTGGTGTACAGAAGGTGGAATCGATTTTGTTCGATAAGAATCCGGGCTTACAGAAAATCAGAAGCAAATTCCGCCTTATCGCCAGTTCGCCCTTTTTCAGGAGCCATTTCTTCGAAGGTGCCGGTTTGCCGGTTTTTGCGCACCCGGTCCCAATGGAAATAACGTCCATTCATCACGATATACACCCCAGGAGGCAGTACCTGCACAAAAGCCAGGGCGCTGCCGAGATTGAAAAATCCATCAGAGGAGGTGCCAAAAGCATAGGGAATCATAGCACCGGTGAGCACAATGGTTTTACCTTCGATATTCGCCTCGGCCAACATGCGACTGGTTTCCACCATGCGGTCAGTCCCATGGGTAAGCAGGATGTGATTACTGGTCGATTTCTGGCAGTTGAAAAGGATGATCGATCGATGTTCTTCGCCCATTTCCAGCGAGTCGACCATCATTAATGTTCGGATGTCTATTTCCACCTCGCATCTTCCCCGGTCAAACATCTCTTTGAGATGGGTGTCGCGGAAAAAAAGTTCTCCGGTGAGATAGTTGTAATTTTTATCGAAGGTGCCTCCTGTAACGAAAATCTGAACCATTTTCTAATATTAATTTAAGTGCAAAGAAACAGCCTTTATGCCAAAAGAGAAAAAAAACGTTAGTATCCCGACATTCAAACGTGTTTTAACAGGAGTTGTCAGTTACGACTGGTACAAAGCTGTACTTTTGATCTGTGTGGCAACTCCTGAGAGCCTTATGTAATAAAAAAATCAGGTTATCATAAATATAAAACTGAATTAATATGCACAAATTACTTTCCACCTTTTCGCTTACGCTGGTCACCGTACTGTCTCTGACTGCTCAAAATGTCACCAAATATGTATTGACCGAGCATTTTACCAACTCCAAATGTTCGGTCTGCGCCAACCGCAACCCTGCGTTTTATACTTTACTTTTCCAAAATGAAGTCGCTGTTCACCATATTGCCTACCACCCTTCGGTGCCCTATAATACGTGTGTATTCTACCTGACCAATCCAACCGAGAATAATCAGCGGACTGATTTTTACGGTGTGTCCGGTACTCCCCGCGTGGCATTGAACGGCAGCCTTGTTCCTTTGGCATCTCAATTATTGCCGCCTGCAACCTTGAGTGCACAAATAGGTCTTACCAGTCCGGTTTACGTGGAAGTCTCCGAAACCGCAACGACGGTACAAGTACGGGTGCATACAGTGGGAGAAAAACCTGCGGGTAATTACGTACTGTACACTGCATTTGCAGAAAAATTGATCAACTACAATGCTCCAAATGGCGAACAACAGCACCATGATGTGTTTAGAGATATGCTTTCCGATATTAATGGCGACGCTTTCGAATTGCCGGCAACCGGCGAAAGTATTGAATATCAATACACAAAAACGGAAAATGCTAACTGGGTGACCGACCAGATGTATGCCCTCGCCTGGGTTCAAAACTCGCAGGATAAAAGCGTTTTAAATTCCGGTACCAAGTTTGATCCGGAGGTTTCCGGTTCATCAGAAGCACTAGTTGGTTCGCTTCAAATTGCGCCGAATCCAGTTACTGAAAGGCTTTTTGCCATTGTTGCCGACGATCAGCCACAGTCGGTTGAAGTGTTTTCGATGAGTGGCAGTTTAGTACGTGCCGACTATTCTTTGGCGGGCAATCAGGTTAGTGTCGATGCCGCAGCACTAATCCCCGGGATTTATTTTCTTAAGGTTAGGGGTGAAAAAGGTACCTTTACGGGGAAATTCGTAAAATAGGTAGTGGTTAGTGGTTTCAGAAATCAGTTATCTGTTATCAGGGGTGGCATTGACCAATTGTCTTCGATGTTACGCCTGATAACAGATAACTAAAAAACAAAAAGAATATGCCTAAGATTGATATGCATACCCATATTCTTCCTGAGCGGCTGCCCGATTTTGCTGCGAAGTTTGGTTATGGTGATTTTATTCATTTGGAGCACCGTCGGGAAGGATTCGCCCGAATGATGAAAGGTGGCGTGTTTTTTCGGGAAATTGCCAGAAATTGCTGGGATCCAGCCGTTCGTATTCCTGAGTATACCCTGTACAACACGCCGGTGCAGGTGGTTTCCACAATACCAGTACTTTTTTCTTATTGGGCCAAACCAGCAGATTGTTTGGAAGTATCGATGTTCCTGAATGATCATTTGGCTGGAATTGTCGATGATTATCCAGAGCATTATCTGGCATTAGGTACCATTCCTATGCAGGATACCGACCTTGCAATCAAGGAATTGGAACGGATACGGGATTTAGGGTTTCCGGGGGTACAGATTGGCTCCAATGTCAATCAGTTGAACCTTGGAGAACCGCAGTTTTTCCCCATTTACGAAGCTTGCGCAGATATGAATCTGGCGTTGTTTGTGCATCCATGGGAAATGATGGGGGAGGCAGAGATGCGGAAATACTGGTTGCCCTGGTTAGTAGGGATGCCGGCAGAAACAGCGCGGGCCGCTTGTTCA
>JBILHQ010000166.1:0-14194 GCA_044350415.1 Saprospiraceae bacterium
GAATGCTGAAAAAATGCGCGTAAGTGTATTCCTCGAACCTGATCAGGTAAGTCTCGCCATCGGTAAAGGCGGTACGAATATCAAACTGGCATCAAAACTGACCGGCTACGAAATCGACGTATACCGCAACCAGGAAGCCAGTTACGAAATCGACGACGTGGAACTCGAAGAATTCACAGATGAAATCGAACCATGGGTACTCGAAGCCTTCAAAGGTATCGGCTGCGATACTGCCCGTCAGGTTCTTGATCTCAGTTTGGAAGAAATCGTGCGCCGTACTGATCTTGAGGAAGAAACAGTACAGGAAGTGATTGCTATTCTCTCCAGAGAGTTCGATCAACCAGTAGCAACACCAGTTGCACAGGCCACCCCATCATCCGCTACGCCAAGAGAAGCAGAACCAGAATCAGTGGCCGCAGCAGAAGTCGAAGCAGAAACAACGATTGAGGCCGAAGCCGCTGTTGAGGAAGCCGCAGAACCAGCGGCTGCCCCAGCAGTAGATTCAGAAGAGGTAGCTTAAAAAGTGCATTGAATTTATCAAGGACGGTTGCTGCCGATTATTATCCGCTCAGGATGACGATTGGCAGCAACCGTTTTTTTTTGACTTGTAGCGGTGCATTGACGACTACCCCAACTGCTCCAATAACCAGGCTTTAGCCACCAACGGCTCGGTATTGGAAACCCGTTCACGAAGTTGTTGCAGTGTTCCTGGTTTGGCGCGGACGGCCTGCTCCAGGAAAGCTAAAAAATGCAGGTAAGC
Organism: Saprospiraceae bacterium; assembly: GCA_044350415.1. Taxonomy (GTDB): domain Bacteria; phylum Bacteroidota; class Bacteroidia; order Chitinophagales; family Saprospiraceae; genus M3007. The sequence goes on from JBILHQ010000166.1 coordinate 761, forward strand.
ATGCCTGATCTCATTCGTAATTTGTTTGTTCCGCCGCAAAAAGACCCGAAAGGCGTGAATATGGCTGTCCAAGGCATTGTGTTCATTGTGCTCAAAATAAATTTTTGCGAGCATTTCTTTTGCCCCGAGCATATAATGGACATCGCTGAACGCCACCTGATTGAGGTGGGTGAGCGCATTATCGTACCGTTTGGTGTAAAAATAAAGATCCGCTAAACTAAAGTGTAAAGCATCCGACCGGAAAAACGAGTTCAATAAATTACTTTTTTCACGAATAAAAACTTCCGTCCAGTCAAACCGTTTTGACCGTAAACCCAGCCGGACGATATTCTTGAAATGCCAGGGCAACAACTCTCCTCCGCTCAGCAAAACACCATTTTCAATACTGCGCTCGTATAAATGCAGCGCTTCCGCCACATATTCCTCCCTTACATTCCTGATTTGCCGGATGCAGTAATTCAAAGCGTACCCATATAATTCTTTTTGTTCATCGGCTGAAAAGACGCTGGCATGTTCTGCAATAAGGGCTTTTAATGCCAGGAAATCATTGTCGCTGTCGGTCTGCGACAACATGCGCCAAATGCGGTAAAAAACGGCGATGGAAGGAATGGTCAACCAAGGAGGATGGACAGCAAGAAAAGCCCTGATTTCGTCGGTGAATGTCAGCTCAAAAGATGCAGCAACAATACCCTGCTCATTCAACATCGCACAGGCATACCGGAGTTTTTGGGAAAAATAAAACCGGTCCAGCGCATCGGCTCCACTTTGCAGAAATGGATTGCTTTTTCGTTCTGATTGGCTTGACAAATGCGCCCGCTCCAGGTCAATGAGCTGGAATTCCAGGTGATGGTACCGGTCATTGCGCAAAGGCAGATCATCAAGCATCCTGCGCGTACGCGCGACCTGGAAGGTGAAAAACTTGGAAAGACCGCGCGCTGAAAAATGCCGTGCGATGTCCATTTCCGTTTCTAAATGGTTGTCCCGGTACCTGCTCATCGCCAGAAACTGACCCGCATACTGAAAGAGCCAAGAAAACAAGTAATTGATTTGCCGTTCGTCAGGAGGAGTGCCAGGAAACAATATTTCCCAAACATCTCCTCTTTCCACGCCTTCAAACTCAGGCGCCAAATCTTTCAGCCAGACCGTGAGCCTGAACAGGTCCTGATTTTTATTAAAAAAGGGCGATTCCATAAAATCTGAAAAATCGGCCCACTCTCTTTTCGTGAAGGTACTGAGCAAAGTGCCCGTTTTACTTTGTCGCATTTTGACTTTTATCCTCTATTAATCAGGCAAAGATGAAGAAGATACTTGTCATTATTTTTAATTATTTTGATTTTTTAAAATTTTAACAATTAAAATAAATAATTAAATAAATGATAATCAATATTTTAATTCTATTTAATAAATAATACTGTTCTTATTTTTTCTGATAAATATTAATAAATGTGTTTGCATACCCCCCCAACCCGACTGACTTTTGTATCGTAAAAGAAATCAACCGCAACACCTGTTGCTTAATAAGTATGAAATACAGACCTTCAGTTCTTCTTGTTTTATTATGCACTGCGGTGATGGCATCCGCTCAGGTAACCGTATGGCCAGGCGATGTCAACCAGAATGGTATTGTGAACAACGTGGATTTATTACCTATAGGACTCGGCTATAACTTTTTTGGTCCTGCACGTGATTCCATCAATTCGGATTTTACCATGCAGAATGCTGCGCCCTGGAATTTCACCTTTCCCAATGGTGCCAATTTTGCCAATGGCGATTGTAATGGCGATGGTTTGATTAACTATTTCTACGACGCTTTCCCGATTTATGTGCATTACGGGAACACGCATGGCACCGTGACTCCTGATATTTTTCAGACTGGCACACCCGGCATTGACCCTTCTTTATTTTTAGACGGCTCGGTTTTGCAAGGACCGGTCATTGCAGGCAGCTCGATCGAAGTGCCGCTCAACCTTGGAACTTCGGCATTGCCCGTGGAAGACTTGTATGGAATTGTATTTTCGATCCATGTCGACCCCATCGTAATTGACATTGATCAAACCCAAATCGATTTTTCACAACTGTCGTGGGCCAATCCCGACCAGGACCGTATTTTTTCGGTATACCGGGTTTCGTCTTCCCGGCTTGATGTGTCCTGGGTACGAACCGACCGGAATGAAAAAAGCGGATTTGGGACTATTGCAGCAGTAGATTTTATCATTATCGACGATGTGGTAACCCTCCAGATACCCGGTACCACCATCACCATTGATTCCATTAAAATGATCGACCGGTTTGGCAATGAAATAGCCATTGCCAGCAGCGAATTGTATGTTGAAATGGCGCCCAACGCCCTTTCTTCAGAACAGCAGCCAGCAGAAACCGGCATCAGCCTTTCTCCCAATCCGACAGCCGGGCTGGTTTACATTGAATCCGCCCGACCGGTTCTCCGGGCCGATTTATACAATGTGACAGGTGCGCTCGCAGCAACCATTCAACCCGAAAAAGAGCAGTTTCATTGGCCCTTACAACACCTGCCCAACGGTATTTATTACTGTGAAATCCAAACGGAAAAGGCGGTGATAAGGCGAAAGGTCATTATTCAGCATTAGCATTCAATACAGTTGCAACATATTGATTTGATAAAGTTTGCGGTCCCCGCACACTTTTACCCAAACATTTAAACACAAATCTACTTTTTTACACAACATGAAAAAACTTATTTTTATTTTTTCGCTGTTAATTGCAGCTGTTTGCGTCTCAGCGCAACCTGGCGGCAGTGGAGCCAATACGATCATCGTTTCTGGCACTGTCACCAATAATAACACCGGCGATCCATTGGCCAATCGGGAGGTATATGTCTCCACCAATGATTCCATTTGGCCGATTTGGGGATACGGAATTACAGATGCTGCCGGTGAATATGAAATCTTTGTCGAGGGCACTTCCGGTGTCAGTGAAGTTTTAGTTTCTGTATTTAACTATTGCAGCAGTGCTGGTCCGACTGTTGATCAGGTCGCTGCGGTAACGAATGGAACAGCAGTCTCCAATTTCCAACTAGACGTCTGTTCCACCGGGACCTGTACAGCCATTGCAAATTACCAGGCAACATTCAATCCGCTGGAGCAACAGTTTTGGGGATATGGTTACGACCAGTGGGGCGACTCCACCAACTTCTTATTTACTTATACCTGGGATTTTGGTGATGGCACCTTCGGAACCGGAGAGACACCGCTGCATACTTATGCGCAGGTTGGTACCTACACTGTAATTTTAACGGCCAGTTCGCCTAACTGTGTTGCCACCTATTCGCTCGAAGTAGTTGTACAACTGTACCATGTAGTTACGGTTTCCGGCACTATTACCGACCCCAATGGCGACCCTGTACAATTCTGGTCAGTACAGGTGGGTAATACGTATGTTACAACAGATACCTACGGTTTTTATACCGTACAGGTGAACGTTCCTGGAGCCGATTCGACAGTGGGGGTTTATACCTTTACTTTCTGCGACAGTTTGCCGGATCCAAATCAAAGCGGCTCGTATGTGGAAGCGCCCATTATTAATAATGCGGCTACTGCCAATTTTGTCCTTTGCGACGTAGTGCCGCCGATTGAGCCTTGCAGCGCATACATGACTTATAATCAGGTAGATACCCTGACTTTTGCTTTCCAATACTACACTTATTCACAGGATACTTCACAGGTGGTTCAGGTTACCTGGGACTTTGGCGATGGCACGACCAGCAATGAAGAAACGCCTGTACATACCTATGCGGTGCCGGGTGTTTACACGGTATTGTTGACGGTTTTAACATCTTCAGGTTGTGAATCACATGCCTGCGATGTGGTATTTGCATTCGACGACAGTACATATTGCCCTGTTGATACCTTCTATTACGGCTGCCAGGCAATGTACTGGGCTGCTCCTGGTTTTGATCCGGCTATGGGAACCATTGATCCTTTGACCGTTACTTTCAGTGATATTTCTTTTGGCAGTGTGCTTACCCGTCATTGGGATTTCGGTGATGGCAGTACTTCTACAGATGGCCCTACAGTGGCACATACTTACGCCGCGCCAGGTCTTTACGACGTTACTCTCACGATTACCACGCAGGATGGCTGTGAAAGTGAGGTAACTATGCAGGTATACGCCGGCGATTACCCATGGGTGGAACACGATTGTCAGGCATTATTTATGCCATTCCCAGACAGTACCGGCAATGGTTTTTTCTTCCTCGACCTTTCGATTGCTAATGTTCCGGTGCAATCATGGGCATGGGATTTCGGCGATGGAACCACAAGCACTGCGCAAAATCCATTTCATGTATTTGCACAATCAGGCATATACACCATTACCCTCACGATCGTGGCAGACAGTTGCAGCAGCGTAATCTCTTTTGAAATTGATACCGACAATCCGTTCAATCGCTTTGAAGGTGGCGGCATACAAGGCGTAGCAGCTGGCGTAAGCAGCACCAAAGAGCCAGAAACACTGCTCGCGGCGCGTATCGCTCCAAACCCTGTAACAGATCGTATTAATCTGGCATTCGAAAGCAAAATAGCACAAGATATTCAGGTGAATGTGATCAATGCTACTGGCAAAGTGATTCGCACAGCGACTACCACTGCACAAAGTGGATGGAATGCACTACAGATTCCCGCAGCAGACCTGGCAACAGGATTCTACTACCTGCAAATCCAAGGCGGAAAATCGACCCAAACCATTAAGTTAGTGAAGGCTGACAAATAGCTTCAGATACATGAAATTTTTAATGGTTCTGTAAAAAAGGAATGAAAGAGCAGAACTAAAAAAAAGTTAACTAATCATATCGGATATCCGGGCAATCTACCTTCCTGAAGGCTTTAAACCCTTCGGGAAGGCAGATTGCCCGTTTTATGCTTTACTAAGATTACATTAGGAAAATAATAAAAACCAAAAAGTGTTAAACTTTTGAATGCATGAGAGTTATTTCCTATCTTTGTTTCTCTCCTGCATCAACAATCACCTTTTAAATATTTTCCGAAATGATTTCACATCACATCACATCACAATCTCTTAGAAGACTTTTAACCACCATTTTATTTTCCTCCTTCTTTTTTGGGAGCACTATTTTTGCTCAGGCCCAAAATTGTTCATCCAATCTCCCGTGTTCCTGCGGTGCTATTACAGAGCCAATGCTGACTTTCGATAATGTAAGTTTGTCAACATTATACCCTAATTCCAGTTCTGTCACCTTATCCAACCAACTTTTCCGCATCAAAGGAAAACTTACAGTTGATATTGATTTGACCATTGAGAATTGCTGTATTAATATTTTTGGTCCGAACGGCGCGATTGACATCACTAATGGTAAAACGATGACATCCAATTGTTCCAATTATCAACTCTGCTCGGGTTCCAGCAAATGGAAAGGTATCTCCGTGAGTAGCGGAAAACTCAATTTTGACGGAAATACCGTAACCGGAGCCAATGTAGCCATTACTTATTCCGGCACAGGGTTCAGCACAGAAGGGAAACTAATCAAAAATATTTTCCTTGATAATGGCATAGGTATACTCATTCAAAATGCCGGTACATTTTCTCAGAAAGAATTTTGGGGGAATGATTTTTCCGCCTCCCCTAATTTTGTAAAAAGCAATTACACGGTAACAGGTGGATTCACGGGTATTCCATACGGTATTGTAGTTTCATTCACTCCTTTAGCCACGCTGTTCACGGGATCAGTACAAAATGTATACCATGACCTTTGGGACGGACTTGGGATGGGGTCAACAAAATACGGTACAGGAATATATGCTACGAACTCAGAAATTCATGCATTCGGTAAATTCCAGAATAATTATTATGGTATCCGGACTCTCGGCTGCAACACGATTGTATCAACAGCTACATCCTTGTTTAAAGGAGATTTTACAGGAATATTTTGTGAGTTTCCACGGTCTGTCAGTATCAAATTGTGCTCGTTTTTAGATAAAAATACAGACATAAAGGTGAATGCTAACCACCACCTCACTAATGTAAAAGTTGAAATCATCCGGAATAACTTTTTCATGCCCAAGCCGGTAATGTTAAATGGAATAAAATTATCAAGGACAAACGGCAGTGGCTTTTCAGAGAATACCACTATTTCGTTCAATAATTTTCAAATTTTGGGTACGAATGATGAGTTTTTGGCTGCTTCACAGGATCTTGGCTATGGTATGATCAGTGTACTAAATGGATACCCCAATACTGATTTAATGAGTATCCATGATAATACAATCAACGTCCGGTCTGATGCTGTGAGGCAGCACAACGGGGTGATTTTTGAAGGAGCAAGTATGCTGGCATCACAGGGTATTTCCATCATTAAAAATAACATTACCTACAAACAATTGAATGGCCTTTGGGCACAACACCCGGAACGATATGAAAATCTGCTGGGGATTGCCATTGAAAATATCAATGAAGGCACGTTGCTAAGTACACTTCACAACAACCGGATTGACAATAATACAATTATTTCGGAAATTGTAAATACCACTTCGACGAATGAGTTTACCCGCCATTCTTTCATCAAATGCGGTATTCACCTTCACAATTCCACAGGCTGGTCGCTCTGTAGTAATACGGTAGACGGAACGTACCGCGGGGCTCACTTCGGAGGTACTTGTACTGGCAGTATTGTCACTCAAAATAAATTTAATATGCACCACTTTGGTATACTACTCGCTGAGGGCACCTCCATGGCGACTGCAATTTCCCCACAGGTAAGAAAGTTAAATACCTGGCTGAATAGTGCGGGTAGTTATTTTAATAATGCTGTGGAGATGGATGCTGTTAGTACGCCACTTAACTCCAGATTTCGGGTTTGCCCTTCCCAAGATGATCCAAGTTTGTTAACAGGAAATAGCACATTGCCTCCCTCCTTTTCTCCTTCAAGCCTAGTACAGAATATTTGTAATGATCCTATTAATACCATTTGCACTCCTTCCCGTTCGGGAAGCAATTTTTGGAATGATGATGAAATACGTCGTTTTAACGGGGAGCAGATTTATACTTTAGCCGTTCAGGATTGGGAATCGCGTAGTCACTTACTTTTGAAAATGATTCGCAACACGGCGGATGTAAACGCAAATACTGCTGCCGCAACTTACCTGACACAACAATCCGGTAATACAGCCTGGCAATATGCCATTGTGCGCCGCCAGATTGAAGATGCTTTCAGTGGCGACCCGGCCACCATTGCGGGCTTGGATGTGCTTCAGGCAGAACAGGGCGTTTTTGCCGACAGCCTTTCTAAATTGAGCATAACCGTGCCGGACTCATTGGATAGTGGCGCAAAAACCGCAATGCTAAATACCCTTGCAAACGTCAAATCAAGGCTTAACTACCTGGCCACGGGTATTGATCAGAAACAAACGCAATTGTACCAGACAAGAACTACGGCATTGCAAAGTTGCGTCTCCGCCAACAACGCACTACCAGAAACCACAGCCTACGAAGCAGCACAAAAGTTCCTGCAGGGGTTAGTTCTGAAAAACGGCCTGGGAATTGACTGGTCAGATGCTGACAAAGCACAGGTATTGTCATTGGCATCAGGTTGTCCAACGCAATTAGGTAGTGCCGTTTCGATGGCGGGTTCCCTGTTGCCCGATTCTCTCCTGAATGCGAATAAAGAACCATCCTATACCACTGCATGCAGCAGAAGTGATGCACACCAGACAACGACCGCTGGCACATTGACCGTTTCTCCTAATCCAGCCTCTGATTACGTGAGGATTAATTTATCCGGGGTTGATGGAGAAGGTACAATATCTGTTTATGAGGTCTCAACAGGCAGATTATTTTACCAAAGTAAAGCGGCCGGCAATAATCAATCGTTGTTGTTAGATACCGGGAGCTGGCCATCCGGCACCTATATTACCCGACTTGATTGCCAGCAATGTGCGTCGTCATTCGCCCGTTTCATAATCACGAAGTGATTTCCTGCCAATTTTACCGCCTTAGCATTTCATTTGCTGGGGCGGTATTTTCTTGTATTCAATCTATGAAACATATATTGATAACTTTAGTATTGTTATTTTATTATTGCAGGCTTAATGCACAATATTCACATGACAATGATTGGGTTGCTGATGGTCAATTTGGACACTTAAAGTTCAGTTTTTCAGCAGATGGTATAAATAAAGAACTAATTAACAGTCCAAATAATATATCTTTTGGTTTTTCGATGTGTGACAGCACTGGTAATTTTTTATTTTATTCCAATGGATGTAATATCATTAATGCAAATGACAATTCTGTAGTCATTGGATCGGAGTTGAATAAAGAAGACCCTTTTTTATCATTCAGTTGTAGTGAAGAAGCATTAGGGTACCCAACAGGTTTTGGTAGTATATGTCTTCCTGATCCTGCTGGCGGAAATCAGTATATTATTTTCCACGAACAATTCCGCGACGTTCAAAACCTGGATTTACTTTGTACAATTGTTCAGGTAAAATCAGGAGAGCATGTAGTTATTAAAAGCATAAACCAAGCATTACTACCTGGCGATGCACTCGCCGATCAGATAATGGCCGTAAAACATGGTAATGGCCGCGATTGGTGGTTGTTGGTTCCTCAATTTCATACCAACCGTTTTTACCGCTTTTTAATAGCACCAGAAGGTATATTTGGACCTATGCAGCAGGATGAAGGACCTGCAATTAGCCACCTTTATTGGGGTGGACAACCCTGCTTTTCCCCTGACGGAAAACACTATGTGCGAACCGTACCGAGGGAGGGGGCATATCTTTACGATGTCGATCGGTGTACGGGCTTATTATCTTTCAGGGAATTATTGCAGGCAAAAGATACTTCACTCCTTATCGGGGCATCATTTTCACCTAATTCCCGTTTTTTATACCTTAGTCCATGGAATAAATTATATCAATTCGATTTATCCGCAGAAAAAGTGAGTGATTCACGAGTATTAGTGGATAAATACGATGGGTTTAAAGAGCCGCTGGAACTAATCCCCTGTTTTTTTCAACACATCATGGCTCCCAATGGTAAAATATATATTTCCACTTGTCAAGGGACTAAGTATATGCATGTAATTGAGCAGCCGGATTTTCCAGCACCAGAATGTCATTTTGTTCAGCGAGGATTGAATTTTGATTGGGCTTACGCAGTAGGGTCACCTAATTTCCCGCATTACCGCTTGGGAGCAATCGCCAACTCACCCTGCGACTCCATCGGCCAACCGCCATTAGATATCATCTCCCTGTATCCCAACCCTTCGGGCAACTGGGTACAGGTATACGTGCCGTATGCCTCGGGTACTTGCTGGGAAGTATTCAATACGCTGGGGCAATTCCTGGGGACTTACACGCCTGGAACGGACAGGGGTATCCGATTGGATGTACACCAATGGCCGTCGGGTATGTATGTGATACGCGGGTGCTCGCCGGAAGGAGCGGGATATGTGAAGCAGTTTGGGGTGGTGCGGTGACAAGTATAATTTTAAAAAAAATAACAAGATGATTATTGATCAAATACGAGGAACACAGTATCGGTTAAGCGCACAGGCATTGCAAAGTTGCGTCTCCGCCAACAACGCACTACCAGAAACCACAGCCTATGAAGCAGCACAAAAGTTTCTGCAGGGATTAGTACTGAAAAACGGCCTGGGAATTGACTGGTCAGATGCTGACAAAGCACAGGTATTGTCATTGGCATCAGGTTGTCCAACTCAATTAGGTAGTGCCGTTTCGATGGCGGGTTCCCTATTGCCTGATTCACTCCTGAATGCGAATAAAGAACCATCCTATGCCATTGCATGCAGCAGAAGTGATGCACACCAGACAGCGACTGCTGGCACATTGACCATTTCTCCTAATCCAGCCTCTGATTACGTGAGGATTAATTTTTCCGGGGTTGATGGTGAAGGTATATTGTCTGTTTATGAGGTCTCGACAGGCAGGGCGTTATACCAAAACAAGTTAATCAGTAATCATGAAGCACTCATGATACAAACGGCGAATTGGTCAACAGGAACCTATATAGTGAGGGTTGATTGTCAGGATTGTGCCCCCTCATTCGCCCGTTTCATAATCACGAAGTAATTATTAGTTCACTTTGCTGCCTCAATCGACAGATTGGGGCAGCTCATTTTTACCGTGATTATGAAATATTTATGGGCAGTAATCATAATTTTATTCAACTCGGGTAAACTGCTTTCACAGTTTACCCATGATAATGTTTGGGTTTCCGATGTTGATGGCATTGCATTAAAATTTAACTTTACAAACGATAGTATTAATACTGAACTAATAAACAGTCCGTATGATATTTCTTTAGGGTTTTCTATGTGCGATAGTATTGGCAATTTTTTATTTTACTCCAATGGATGTAATATTATTAATGCCGCAGATAATACAGTCGTAAGCGGATCTAATCTTAACACAGAAGACCCATTTTGGTCGATTAGTTGCGATAAGGATGCTTTAGGATATCCAATAGCTTTTGGAAATATCTGTATTCCCCATCCTGCTGGCGATAATCAGTATATCATATTTCATGAACAACTGCGCGACGTTCAAAACCTGGATTTACTTTGTACAATTGTTCAGGTGAAATCAGGAGAGCATGTAGTTATTAAAAGCATAAACCAGCCTTTATTGCCTGGCGATGCACTCACTGATCAGTTGATGGCCGTAAAACATGGTAACGGACGCGACTGGTGGTTATTGGTTCCGCAATTCCATACCAACCGTTTTTACCGCTTTTTAGTGACACCAGAAGGCATATCAGGGCCAATGCCGCAAGATGAAGGACCAGTAATTAGCCACCTTTATTGGGGAGGGCAACCCTGCTTTTCCCCTGACGGAAAACACTATGTTCGGACAGTACCGAGAGAAGGTGCCTATCTTTACGATGTTGATCGGTGTACGGGCTTATTATCTTTCAGGGAATTACTGCAAGCAAAAGATACCTCCTATCTCGTTGGTGCATCATTTTCGCCTAATTCCCGTTTCTTGTATGTAAGTCCTGCTATAAACCTGTACCAATTCGATTTATCGGCAGAAAAGGTGAACGACTCACGGGTATTAGTGGACAAATGGGATGGAATTAAGGCCCCCAATGGACTTGTGCCCTGCTTTTTTCAGCATCTCACAGGGCCCAACGGCGAGATATATATCACAACTTGCCAGGGTACCAGTTATCTGCATGTTATTGAAAAGCCGGATTTGCCTGCTCCTGAATGTCGGTTTGTTCAGCGAGGAATAGATGTCAATTTAGATTATTCAATAGGGACTTCAAGTTTCCCGCATTATCGCCTGGGAGGAATCGCCAACTCCCCCTGCGACTCCATCGGCAAACCGCCATTAGATATCATCTCCCTGTATCCCAACCCTTCGGGCAACTGGGTACAGGTGTATGTGCCGTATGCTTCAGGTACTTGCTGGGAAGTATTCAATACGCTGGGGCAGTTTCTGGGGACTTACACGCCTGGAACGGACAGGGGTATTCGATTGGATGTACACCAATGGCCGTCGGGTATGTATGTAATACGCGGGTGCTCGCCGGAAGGAGCGGGGTATGTGAAGCAGTTTGGGGTGGTGCGATGAAACTTAGCGCCTCGACCACTAACGGTCGAGGCGCTTTTTTATTTTTTCAACAACTGTCCGACCTCCCGCCAGGTAATCACCTTTATATTGTTCGCTTTCAATACGTTCCGGCATTCTTCACTGGTAAAAAAATCGAAATCCGCTTGCCGCCATGGCGCGCAAAAATTGGGATAAATGGCATAATCGCCGGTTATGCCCTGCATTTCGCCATCATCGCCCGCTGTGTGAATGATCAACACATTTACCCCTGCCGGGAGCGTATTCAGGGTGTTGACATAAAAATCCTTCATTCCCTTTTGGTAATCGGCTGGCGAAGCCATGGCAATATGATCAACTACAATATCTTTTTCCGTGATCGCAAAGTGTAATGAATCCACTCCCGCCAATAAGTCTTTACTCACCATCGCCGGAATGCCGTATTCTCTGGCAACTTTCAGGTAGATATTGAAATAAGCATATTTTTGAAACAACAGGCATCCCATGTGGCTGTCCAAATGGGTTGGGTTAAGTCCTATTGCTTTGGCTTTTTCAATTTGTGCCCGCAGTTCCTTTTCCACTTCAGCGGTATTGGCGTGCAGGGTAAAGTCTTCACAGGTATTGTAAAAATAACCTAAAGAGTCGACCAGACTGGCGACCTCACCGCGCGGTGCCACCGGACCCCATTTATATGGATTCCATTCACTGGTAAAAGTCAAATGTAAACCCAGGTCGTGGTTGGGGTGTTTTTTAGCATAAGCCGCCACTTCCGGGAGCCAGGGACAAGGGACCATCACACTGGCCGAACTGACCGAACCTTTTTCCATGGCCGTAAAACTGGCCATATCTTCTGAATGGGCCACCGCGAGGTCGTCGGAATGAATAATCAGGAGTTTAGCATCGTCAGCATAGCCGAGGCGTTGGGCCAGCGTGACCTGTTTTTGCGAGAATGCGGACTGGACTGTGCTCACTAAGAGCACTGCGAGTAAAATGCGGAGGTGCTTCATCGTAGTAAAAAATAAAATTAGCGTTCGGAACTAATTCAAAAATACTGCGGTTGAGTAGATATTATTACTTTTTTCCTGGAGCGGTTACAGGTTCGATTCCTGTTGCCGGCTCAAAAAATGGAAGTGTAGCTCAACTGGAAGAGCGTCGGTCTCCAACACCGAAGGTTTCAGGTTCGATCCCTGCCGCTTCTGCAATATTAATTGAATTAAACAAAACGGGGGTTACATTTTCTTTACAGAAAATGTAACCCCCGTTTTGTATTTTACCAGATGCAGACTGCCTGCTAAGAATTACGCTTATTCAGCGACAACTTCAAAGTTGACATCAGCAACCACTGTTGGGTGGTATTTGAGTACTGCAGTATAAGAACCGAGTTCTTTTACTTCTTCCGGCATAGTGATATGGCGTTTTTCTGCTTCCAGACCGAGGTCCCGAAGTTTGTTCAGAATATCCTGTGCGTTAACCGAACCGAAGAGACGACCACTTTCACCTGCTTTTGCAGTGATGGTGATTTTCTGACCGGCGAGTTTAGCCACATAACCCTGATAAACAGAAATCATAGCCGCTTCTTTTTTGTCAGCCTGTTTTTTCAAGCCATCAAGTTTGGCCATATTAGTTTTGTTGGCTGTAATAGCCAAACCTTGTGGGATGAGGTAATTGCGCCCGTAGCCAGCTTTTACAACGACTACTTCGTGCTTGGCGCCCACCTTATCAATATTTTCAAGCAGAATAATATTCATGCTGTGTAAATGCGTTTGAATGTGTGAAAAATTGGATGGATAGCCGATTACTTCATCAAGTCGGCCAGGAACGGCAACATCGCGAGGTGACGTGCACGTTTAACAGCAGTAGCCACACG
>JBILHQ010000167.1:0-14122 GCA_044350415.1 Saprospiraceae bacterium
ATACAACTGTGATCAGATTTACCGGCTCGTACTCACCGTTAATTTTTTCCGGGTGAATGCGTCCTTCCGTACTGCAGAAGGAACCCCCGTCTATGCTGCCAGTATCAGGATTCTGGATGAAGAAACGCGGATGTTCTTCTCCATGGAGAAAAACGATATGATGTACGCAATCCCTGGCCGTAAACTCGAAGTAATGGTAACGGATAAGGAGGGGCGTATTTTTTACATGCCCGGCACTGAATACGGCCAGATCAATTTCACCAATAAAAAGAGTGTGGTGTTCACCGTAAAGGAAATTACTGAAAAAGTGCAGTCGCCAATGGGCTGGGCCGAGGTGTTGCAAATTTAGTGATGGTTATAAGTGATGGTTATAAGTGATGAGTGATGAGTTTTTGAGGGTGTGCTGAGGAGTGTTCTGTAGATTGGGTGTTGATTGTGCTGTGATGTCGTGCTGCAATACGTTGGAGTGACAAAAATATTCGAGAGACGCTCAAGTTGCGTGTGGCGAATCCAGGCCAACATAAAATCATCCACATCGACAAATATTTGATAAAGGGTTTGTGTCTTAACTTCGTCCATCATAAACGGCCCAAAATGAGATATTTAAGGTTTCTGACACCTTAAATGTCTCATTTTGGGCCGTTTACGTCTTTTTTATTATCGCTTCGATACGACTGGAACTCCGAGCGCACGGTATAGTTAAGTGTTTTCAACAGCGAAATCAGTTGGAGGGAAACAGGGAGCCTTCTACCGAAAAATTGAAGTGGGGCATCAAAACAGTTATGATTTTTACGCTCTTTTCAACAAAAGACGCTATAAAAGACGCCATAAAAGACGCCATAAAAGACGCCATAAAAGACGCCATAAAAGGCACCATAAAAGACGCTCCAAAAGACGCTCCAAAAGACGCTCCAAAAGACGCTCCAAAAGACGCTATAAAAGACGCTACGGAGGACGCTCCAAAAGACGCTCCAAAAGACGCTCCAAAAGACGCTCCAAAAGACGCTCCAAAAGACGCTACAGATGACGCTACGGAGGACGCTCCAAAAGACGCTACAGATGACGCTACGGAGGACATCAAAAAACTCATAACTCATAACTCATAACTCATAACTCATAACTCATAACTCATAACTCATAACTCATAACTCATAAAATGTTTTCCCCTAAACCAATCGATGTTGTCCTCATCGGTACCGGTATCATGAGCGCCACCCTTGGCGTACTGCTCCAACGCCTGCAACCCGACTGGCATTTTCAAATCTTTGAACGCCTCGACCGGGTGGCTGCCGAAAGTTCGGATGCGTGGAATAATGCCGGAACCGGGCATGCCGCCTATTGTGAACTCAATTATACCAGCGAAAAGCCGGATGGCTCGATAGATTGCTCCAAAGCGTTCAAAATTAATGATCAGTTTGAACTGTCCAGGCAGTTTTGGGCATTTTTGGTGGAAAATAATATACTCGGCAATCCGGGCAATTTTATCCACAGCGTTCCGCATTTCAGTTTTGTGCAAGGCGAAGCAGACGTAGCTTTTTTGAAAAAACGCCATGCCGCATTGATACAAAATGTCATGTTCAAATCGATGGAATACAGTGAAGACCACGCCCAATTGCGCGAATGGTTGCCGCTGGTAATGGAGGGCCGCGACCCTGTTGAACGCCTCGCTGCCACCCGGATGAACCGCGGCGTGGACGTGAATTTTGGGGCGCTTACCCGAGGGCTGTTCCAATATCTCGATCAACAGCCCAATACCGATATCCACCTCTGCCATGAAGTCGCTGATGTACAAAGGCATCCGGAATCGGGCCTTTGGCAAGTGACTGTGCAGGATATGGCAACAGCAGAGGAGCGGACGATTGACGCTAAATTTGTATTTATCGGGGCCGGCGGTGGCTCACTCGATCTGCTCGATAAATCGGATATCCCTGAGGCCGATGGTTACGGCGGGTTTCCGGTAAGCGGACAATGGTTGCGGTGCACCAATGAGGCTGTTATCGCCCGCCACCACGCCAAGGTTTATGGCAAAGCGGCAGTGGGTTCGCCACCGATGTCGGTCCCGCATTTGGATACCCGTATTATTGATGGAAAACAAGAGCTGTTGTTTGGCCCCTTCGCTGGATTTTCCACCAAATTTCTCAAAGAAGGCTCTTACCTGGATTTATTCAAATCGATCGATGCCGACAATATCCTCCCGATGATGCAAGCGGGGTGGGATAATATCCCGCTCACCCGATACCTGATCGGACAAATCATGCAATCGCCCGAAGACCGCATTGAAGCGCTGCGTGAATATTATCCGGCTGCCCAAATGGAGGACTGGGAACTGAAAATCGCCGGTCAGCGCGTACAAGTCATCCGTAAAGACGCTGAAAAAGGCGGTGTGCTGGAATTTGGCACAGAAGTCGTCCACGCTTCCGATGGCTCATTAGCTGCTTTGCTCGGCGCCTCTCCCGGCGCGTCTACTGCCGTGGCGGCCATGCTGGATATCCTCGACCGTTGCTTTCCTAAACCGCTGAGTACCGATGCCTGGCAGCAAAAACTCGTGGCTATGATTCCGTCTTATGGCCAAAAACTGTCGAAAGATCCGTTGTTGTGCGCCAGGGTGAAAAACTGGACGGCGCGGGTGTTGGGGAAAAAAGGCAACTAAAACAGAGGCGAACCTTTTCTGCGTTTGTATGTTTGGATGGCTACCCAAAATGACACATGATATTCGCTGGATGCGGCACTTATATTATCATGCCGATCGAAAACGCCTCCCTTTCAAGAAAGAAAGCAACTGATAAATTTGGCCTTAAAACTTATGCAGATAAAATTAATATTTTTCCTTTTGGGTATTGTGCTGTTTGATACGAATGCTTTTGGACAAAACACAATGCTTACCGTATCCGGTACCATCAAGGATAAGTCCACTAAAACTACCCTGGCTTTTGTGAATGTGGTCTTAAAGACAGAAAAAGATAGTGCTTTTGTAACCGGTACCATCTCCAATGATGAAGGCCGGTTTTCGCTTTCCAATATCCGGCCCGGAAGTTATTTTCTGGAAGTGTCATTTGTGGGGTACACCACTCAAAAGAAAATGCTTTTTGTGGGCAGGCTCACTGATTACTTAAATATAAGCTCCATTGAGATGGAGGAAAATACGAAAGATCTAAGGGAGGTGGTGATCTCTGCAAAACAAGATGCGGTAGGCGGAAAGTTAGATAAAAAAGTCTTTTCTTTAGAAGACAATATCAGTCAAAGCGGTGGTTCAGTGTTACAGTCGATGCAAAATTTACCCGGGGTAACTGTTCAGGATGGTAAAGTCCAACTGCGTGGTAATGAAAGGGTTACTGTACTGATCGATGGAAAGCAGACAGCCCTGACCGGTTTTGGCAACCAAACCGGGTTGGATAATATTCCGGCATCGGCGATTGAAAAAATTGAAATTATCAATAACCCTTCTGCCAAATATGATGCTAACGGCAATGCAGGCATTATCAATATTATTTACAAAAAGAACAAGCAGGAAGGCTTTAATGGGAAGGCCGGTTTCGCAACAGGATTGGGTGCCTGGTGGGTAAAAAAAGAAAATTTGCCGTCCATCAGACCGCAGTACCAACTGACCCCAAAAATCAATCCTTCCTTATCCCTCAATTACCGTAAAAATAATATCAATGCCTTTTTTCAGGGCGATTACCTGTACACGCAAACCCTGAATAAAAATGAATTTGTAACCAGGACTTACGAAACCGGGACCGTTATTCAACAGCAGACCAAACGAAACAGGAATACGGGATTTACTACCCTGAAAACCGGTGTCGACTGGCATATCAATGACCGGAATACACTGACTGTTTCGGGTTTATTCGGCAGCGAAAAAATAATTGACCGGGGCGACCAGCCCTTTTTTAATGCTGATTTGTCGGAACGACAGCGGCTTTGGCAATTTCTGGAGGACGAACTCAAAACAACCCTTGTGGCGTCGGCAGTTTATCAGTATCAATTCAAAGAGCCGGGGCATTTATTCCATGCCGGCTTCAACTATACTTTTCACAGGGAAGACGAAAAATATTTCTTCGACAATATTTTACCTGCTTTCAGCGGCAAAGATGCCTTCGCGCTCCTCTCAGATGAGCATGTAGCCGATCTGAACTTGGATTATATCAAACCACTTAAATTCGGTCGGGTAGAGACGGGACTAAAGTTGCGCAAAAGAAATATCCCCACCAATATGCAATTTATTCCCGGGCTGAATTCGCCGCTCGATACCAATGCCGGCGGTTGGGCGACTTACCGGGAAATCATTCCTGCGGTATATGGCAATTATGTTTTTGAAAATAAAAAATACGAAGCTGAAATAGGCATGAGGGTCGAATACGTGGACTTACAATATGATGTTAATCCCAACCACAATACCTATAAAAGTGACGGTTACAACTATACTCAACCGTTTCCCAATATTCGTTTAGCCTATAAAATCAATGACCTGAATAAAATATCCCTGTTTTACAACAGAAGGGTTGACAGGCCTAATGAAGTGGATATTCGCATTTTTCCTAAATATGATGATGCGGAAATCATCAAAGTGGGCAACCCGGCGCTTCGCCCGCAATTTACCAATGCTATTGAAATAGGTTATAAAACGAGTTGGGTAAAAGGTTACTTTTATTCCGCTGCTTATCATCGGTTTGCCAAAGGTACCATCACGCGTATTTCCAGCACTGTCCCGGGAAGCAATCTGATTTATGCGATTTTTCAGAACGCAGACAAAAGTTATAATACCGGACTTGAGATGGTGCTGTCCCAGGAAATTTCCAAAACCTATTCGTTCAACCTGAACCTGAATGCGTACCACAATCAAATTGATGGTTTTACAGTCGACAATAAATATCCTGTTCAAAATACCTTTTCTGCAGATAAGCAAACAGTATATGCGGGAAATGCAAAATGGAACAATACGTTTCATTTTCGCGGCAAAATAGATGTACAGGTAACCGCAGTGTATTTGTCGCCGGATATCATTCCGCAAGGGAAAATTGACGCCCGGTTTACGGTAGATCTGGGAGTGAAAAAGGTGTTGTTAAACGGTAAAGGGGAAGTGTTTTTAAACGCAACGGATCTTTTCAATACAATGGTCATCAAAAAAGAGATTCAGGGCGTTGACTTTAGCTATGTCAGCACTGATTATTACGAAACGCAGGTCATCCGTCTTGGGTTTAATTACAAGATTTGAAGCAGTAAGATATTAACTCTAATTCTGTTTTTCCTGGAATGACAAATGAAGGTGTATGTTTACGCTCTCACCGCAACAAGTATACCATGAAATTTATACAGATAACATGCCTTCTTTTCATTTTTTGGGGAGATATGCATGCCCAAAAACCAACCATCGGCATCGCCACCAGCTATGACAATGACAGCCTTGTCACTGCTGCCGGGTATACGGGCATTATAGAATCTATTGGCAAGTGCATTTCTCCCCGGACTGTTTCCGAAGCGGTATTTCAACAAAATGTGATCCTTTTCAACAATCTTAAAACGCCGGTTTATGCCTGTAATTTATTCATTCCGGGCGACCTGAAACTAGTGGGGCCCCAAGTGGATGAAAAAGCAATTCTTGACTATGTGGATACGGTTTTGAAAAGATTGGGTCAAACGAATACCCGATTGGTTGTGTGGGGCAGTGGTGGTGCGCGCCGGGTGCCCGATGGGTTCGATCCCAAAATAGCCCGGCAACAATTCATTGCCATCGCTCAAAAAATCGCTCCAATTGCACAACGGCATAATATTGTCATTGCCCTCGAAAATCTGAATTCAACGGAAACAAATTTTATCAATACCGTAAAAGAAGCGCTGTATATCGTCAAAAAAGTAAACCATCCCAATCTGCGGCTGAATGTGGATATTTACCACATGCTCAAAGAAGGAGAAGCACCTGCCATCATTGCCAAAACTAAAAAATACCTGGTACACGTGGAAATCGCAGAAAAAGAGCATCGGACAGCCCCCGGCGTGGAAGGCACTGATTTTCGGCCCTATTTGCGGGAACTGCAAAAGGTAGGGTATCATCAGAAAATTGTGATTGAAGGGAACTGGAAAAGCCTTGGAGAAATTGCCGGGCCTGCTTTGCGGTATTTGCAGGGGGAGATTGATGCGGTGTATTGAATATCGAACACCGAATATCGAACACCGAATGTCGAAGTTGCGTAGAGGAATGTCGAACACCGAATATCGATACTTCGACAGGCTCAGTAACCCAGACCGAATGTCGAAGTTGCGTTGAGTCCGCCTCACTATTGGTATAAATTAAGTAAAAACCTGAAATAGTCCCATTTACAGCACGCTCTACGCAACTTCGACATTCGGTGTTCGATATTCGATATTCGACATTCTTTACCCTGCCAATAATAAATCAGGCGATAAGCCGTTTTGAGGCACATTTTTTACCGTAAAATATCTTCTATTAATGAAAGAGTCTATTAAAAAAAATGATACCGAGAGCCGGTATGATCTTGAAAACAGGTTGATTGATTTCGCCTCCCGAATTTTAGATGTTGCTGAATCTTTGCCCCATCATATAATTGGGAAACATCTTTGCCAACAGATTGCGCGTTCTGGCACTTCTCCTGCCCTTAATTATGGAGAGGCACAATCGGCTGAATCCAGGGCAGATTTTATTCATAAAATGAAAATTGCCTTAAAAGAACTTAGGGAGACCATGATCCGTCTTCAAATAATTTCCAGACGCCATTACTTTAATGATAATCGCTTAAATTCCATCCTCATTGAAAATAATGCGCTGATCTCCATTTTTGTAAAAAGTATTGCAACTGCTCAAAATAACAATGTAAATAGCAGAAAGTAGGGAATATCGAACACCGAATATCGAACACCGAATGTCGAAGTTGCGTAGAGTATACCACGTCATTCAATGAAATCGAGAAAGCACCTGAAATAGTCCCATTTGCAGTACACGCTACGCTACTTCGACATTCGATATTCGATATTCGATATTCGATATTCATTATTGTCTACCTTTGCGGTAAAATTGGATCACGCACTATGACTTTTGAAGATTTAAACCTGACCGCACCGCTACTGAATGCCCTCAACGACCTGGGGCTTACCGCGCCCACGCCCATTCAGCAGAAAGCGTTTTCGATCATTAAGTCTGGCCGCGACGTGGTCGGTGTGGCTCAAACTGGTACGGGTAAGACATTTGCTTATTTGCTGCCTGCACTGAGTCAATTGAAGTATTCCGAGCAAAGAGAACCGCGTATCCTGATCATCGTCCCGACTAGGGAATTGGTGGTGCAGCTGGTGGAAGAAGTGAAAAAACTCACCACTTATATGACCGTTCGGGTGGAAGGGGTGTATGGCGGTACGAATATTAATACCCAAAAAACCATGCTTTTTAATGGCGTGGATGTGCTGGTGGCAACACCTGGCCGACTGATGGATTTGGCATTGAGCCGGTTGGTCAGCCTGAAATACATCCGGCATTTTGTCATTGATGAGGTGGACGAGATGCTCGGTTTGGGCTTTCGCACCCAATTGATCACGATTCTCGATTTGCTGCCGCGGAAGCGCCAAAACCTGATGTTCTCCGCTACCATGACCGAAGAAGTGGATGTGATGATTGCTACTTTTTTCAATTCGCCGGTCTATGTTGAACCGATAAGGGCTGGTACCCCATTGGCGCGTATTCAGCAAAGTGCTTACCAGGTGCCGAATTATTATACCAAAATTAACCTGCTGAAATACTTGCTTGCTAATGATGCATCCATGAGCAAAGTGTTGATTTTTTGCCCCTCCAAGCGAATGGCGGATCTGACACACAGTTATTTAGAGGCTGAATTTCCCGATCAATTTGAAATTATCCACTCTAATAAGTCCCAAAATTTCCGGCGCAATGCCGTAATTTCATTTGAAAAAGGCCTCTGCCGGGGGCTTGTCACCACCGACTTGCTCGCCCGCGGTATGGACGTATCCGATGTGACGCATGTTATCAATTTGGACACCCCTTCTGAGCCGGAATCGTATATTCACCGGATTGGCCGTACGGGCCGGGCCGACAGTGACGGATCAGCACTCGTCTTTACTACCGAAGCAGAGATACCAGCCCGCGAGGCGATCGAAGCCCTCATGGAAAAGGTGATCCCACAAATGCCGCTTCCTGAAGAAGTGGAAATTTCCATCCAACTGACTGACGATGAAAGACATCAGCCAGGTTCTGAAAAGAATTATTTGCCAAAAGTGGCCATCCGAAAAGGAGCTTTCCACGAAAAATCGGCCAAAAATAAAAAGGTGAACCTCGGAAATAAAACCAAACACCTGCGGGATATGAAGTATAAAAAACCGATTTCGAGAGGCCAAAAGCGGAAAGGGGATTAACTGCTACCACTTATTTTGGAATACCCAATACAGTCCTTTAACGTCCGAACGGCGGGCGTTTAGGCGCAACAGTACCAGGATCTCTTCGATCTTGGCCATACAACCAAATGTAATCATCAAATAGTAAAACCACTCGGTATTACCCTGCCACAGCAGCCAGAAAAGGAAAATCCCCTGTAAATAGCCGGTGATTTTACAGGAATACAGGTGAAGCCCGATAATGCCGCCAAAACGAATCGTGGTTGTCAAAATGCTGGAAAGATACAAGGCGGCAAACAGTAAAAGGCCGGTTTTATGTGCTGCAACGAAAGGCCATTCAAAAATGCCAACGCCGCCAAACGCCAGGATATAACTGCCGACGTCCGCCCACGCATCCAGTTTTGCCCCGATGGCAGTCTGCTGGTTGAAATTCCTGGCGATATAACCATCCAGTATGTCGGTCAATAGATTTATCGCCAGCAACCACAAAAAGATAGGCCGATTGCCCTGCCACAAAAAGTAGAGGATAACAGGAAACATTAATATCCTGTACAGGGAAAGGATATTGGGGATAGTCCAGAAGTATTCGCGCTGGTTGGTCATGAAAATGATTGGCTTTTTATTCTTTTTGTTCCGAAACTACCACGACACTTACCTCAGGTGCTACTGTAAACATTACCCCCAATTTGTCTTTTTCCCCGCTTACCATTCCGCCTTTATTACTTTTCATCGTGGTAATTTTAAAGCCCTGGGATTTTAGAATTGCAGCATATTTATCTAATTCACTGATGGGAACGTCTTCATATCTGATGGACCAAGTTCGACCTTCCGGTGTATTACTGTTCATGGTGCCAATTATTTTGCCGGCATTTAATTCCGGCACGGTGGAGGGAGCATCGGAGGGCCATTTCTTCTCTCCACTTTTTATCTCCATTTTGCCCTCATCACTTTCAATAGTGATATTGCCATCCTTGATGTCAACGTCTGCCTTTTTGCCATTGCCCTGTTCCAGGGCGTTTTCTATGATTTTTTCCTGCTGTTTTTCGGCGGCCTGTTTACAGGAAAACATGCCCCAGAGAAACAAAATCAAGATATAGCCACCGCGAAGTGGTTTTGTAAAATGATCGGTTTTCATCAGTTCCGTTGACAAGGCGTAAAACGCAGGCGATGCAGCGCATCGGCGAGGCTTTACAACGCAGTCAGCGGGGCGGAGGGAAACCGAGCAATTACAAAACCACTTCGCGATGGCTATAAAAGTAATGCTCGATAAATTTTTCATTGTAAACAGTGGATTTTTGGTGAATATAAAATGAAATGCGGTACAAATATATTTTGAAAAGAGAAGTGCGGTATTGACTCTGGTTATAATTGCCGATGATTATTGTCATTCAGCGTGCCGATCATTTCTTTTTCATTTCTTTGCGCCATTATTCAGTCCCCGGTTTTCATCAATTTTATCCACGAAGTATTAAGCATTCCCTTCCATTTCTATGCCTGTTTCAAAAATAGTATCTGTTATCTTTCTTATTATCAATGCTTTATGGGTGAATGCCCAGTGCTGCACCTACACTTTAAATATGCACGACAGTTATGGTGATGGCTGGAATGGCGGATACCTGCAGGTGTATATCAATAATGGATTAGTGGGCAATTTCAGCGCCAGTAATTATGCCAGTACCGATACTTTTTCCGTCTGCAATGGCGATACCCTGCAACTTTTGTATACTGCTGGTCAGTATGAAAATGAAAATACCTATCAGCTGTTCGACGCGGGCTGGAATACTGTTTTTGCAGGTGGGCCTACGCCTGAAACCGGATATGTATTTACGGCCACCGAAAATTGTCTGGGAACACCCATTCCGGGCAACAATCCCTGTACCGCCATACCCCTCGATACCGGCCAATGTATTTTAGCCAATAATACGGGTTTCCCAACGTCAGGTCTTAATCCGGGCTGTGCAGATTACCAGGGGGCTGATGTCTGGTTTACCATGCAGGTGCCACCTTCCGGCAACCTGAGTTTTATTACCGACGGGGGCAATATCAATGATACTGGCGTTGCCGTATGGACGGGTAATTCCTGCGCCAATCTGTCCCGTTTGGGATGCGATGACGATGCAGGCAATGGATATTATTCTTTCCTGACCTTATTTGACCTTACGCCGAATGAAACGCTGTATATTCAGGTGTATGGATATGGCGGCGGCACAGGTTCTTTCCAGATTTGCGTCAATGATTTAGGGATCGTATCGTTTGATAGTTCCGAATTGCCTATTGTGGTGATTCATACGCTTGGGCAAACCATTGCCCCTGATAACAAGGTGAATTGTCTGATGGACATTAAGTACAACGGCCCCAACCAGATCACTTATGTCACCGACAACGCAAACGTGTACAGTGGGAATATTGGCATTGAAATTCGTGGGGCCACTTCTTCCGGTTATCCTCAACCTGCTTATGGGTTGGAAACCCGCACTGCCGATGGTGCCAATAATGACGTGGCTATCCTGGGCATGCCCGAAGAAAATGACTGGGTGCTGTTGTCTAATTATAACGACCGGTCGCTGATCAGAAACGCATTAGCCTACCGGATTTTTGGCGATATGGGCAATTACAGCGTGCGCACCCGCTTGTGTGAGGTATTGGTGGACAGCAGTTACAAAGGCATTTATGTACTGGGAGAAAAAATAAAGCGCGATAAAAACCGGGTGGATATCGCAAAATTATCCGCCGCCGATATAGCAGGTGATGACCTCACTGGCGGTTATATCCTGCAACAAAATTACTGGGACGGCAATAACAGTTTCCAGTCGAATTACTCCCCGGTGGATCATCCTGGTTTTGATGTGCACTTTGTGTATGAATATCCTTCTGCCGACTCTATCACTACCGATCAAAAATCCTATATCGCATCTTATGTGGACAGTCTCGAAACAGCCTTGTACAGCCCTGATTTTGCAGATACGACGATCGGTTACCGGAAATACCTCGATGTAAAATCATTCATTGATTATTTTTTGGTCAACGAATTATCCCGCAATAATGACGGTTTCAAAAAGAGTGTGTTTTTTAATAAAGATAAATATTCCAATGGCGGCAAACTAAAAGCAGGCCCGGTTTGGGATTTTGATTGGGCATGGAAAAACATGGCGACTTGCGTCAATTTCGAAAACCCGGATGGCTCGGGATGGGCGCACCTGATCAACGACTGCCCGACGGATAATTACTCCACCGGCTGGTATGTCCGGTTGTTGCAGGACAGTACTTTTAACAATGAACTCCGCTGTACCTACGAAGATTACCGGCACACGATCCTGGATACCATCCACCTTTTTGCTTATATCGACAGCGTGCGCGATCTGGTACAACATGCGCAGGCGAGGCATTTTCAAAGGTGGCCATTGCTGGGGATGAGTGGTCAGGCACCCGAACCCGGTCCTTTCGCCTTGACGTATAATGCAGAACTGGATACACTAAAAGCCTGGATAAGTGTTCGGTTAGCTTGGCTGGATACGCATATTCCTGGTCTTTGCGTACCGGTGACCTCGGGAACTGCACAACCCGGCCTGCCCAATAATTTGCGTTATTACCCTAATCCGGGTAATGGAGACATTCATTTTGAAGGATTTATGGATAGCAATACACCCTTAGTCATGACGATCTATGATGTGGCCGGTAAAATAATTGATCAAAAAGCATTGCCGGCAGGTCGCTTGCAATTGGATTACCAATTGAAGGAAAAAGGGGTGTATTTTTTCTCCGTCAGCAATCACAACGGCGTACTGCAATATGGGAAATTGATGGTGCTGTAAGCGCAATGTGAAAAAAAATATCCAGCGAGGGTAAGGTTTTCTCTAAAGTCCGATAGTAGGTATAGTCGCACGAAAAAAACAGCGGCTAAATACTACATCGGAGCAAGCCGAAAATCCGGAAAAAAGAGTAGGCGATCACTTCAACTTTTTTTACTCATGCACTTTCGCACATTTTCTTTCGCACTGACCCTTATAGCCCTTTTGTCCACTGTTGTAGCCTGTGTTAAAACAGAAGACCTGGTAACGGCACCTGTTGAAACAGGGCCATCTATCCCAAGTGGCGACCGGATTCGCATCCACTTCGGCACCGCCACTCAAAATGGCTGCCTGTACAGTTTCAGCAATTGCATCTGGATTGGATGGGGCACTGAAGCCACCAATTTTGATGCCCGGATGGCGCTTCAATTTGATCAGGCGGCCGAAGCCGGGCAGTATTTCGGGCAGTATTTTCCGCTGACATCCGATTATGTGGTGGATGATGCTGAAGCCCATGCTTTAGGTATCGAACCCCAGGTAATTCCGGCAGGTTTCTATCCATTCCGTGCTATTGCGGATGGGACTTCAACAGGAAGAACCATTGTTGCTTTGGATCCAGCTCAAGGATACGGCACGGGTAACCTGGTTAATCCAAACAACCCACAAGACAATATCGGCCAATTGCACAACTTAGCCGTGCAGGTCATTCTGAATGACAACCGCGACGCCATTAAGTCGCTCCATGGTGACAAACCGGCGATTCAACAACTGATCACAGCAAAAACGATCAAGTTCCTGACTGAAGCGGAAGTACCCATGAATACTGCCGATGCACAACGCGCATCGACGGTCAATCTCGACCGCGACTACAGCAACTATGCCGCCAGGTTAGCAGAAACCCGCCTGAGTGACAGCGATAAAAAAGTATTGTTGGCCGTTTTTGAGGAGGCTGCCGCAATACCCGTTGGTTCACCAGCAGCATTGGGCAACTTCGTAAAAGTGATGACAGAACAGGAGAATCGTTTAGTGGCGAACACAAAATTGGATAACCCCACAATGGTGCTTTCCATGGTCGCTGTACTGAAATACAGCCGCTACTTCTGGTACTGGAAGTCTGTTTCCTCCCCTGAACCCGGTACAGGCGGCACTCCTGCCCAGGAAATTCCTGATTGGGTATGGGCCGATATCATTGGTATGGAAGTAGGTGGACCTGGTGTTTCGGTACTTGCATCGGCTATTGTTTATCTGGATACCCATTAGGATTTTACGAATTGTCCCTAACAACTGCACCCTGTTTTTTAGCCAAGACTAAAAAACAGGGTGCAGTTGTTAGGGATAATTTGTAAAATCAAACAAATAACATGTGCGTGCCTTCACCTCTTCCCTGCTTATAAAAATCGCCAACGGTTAAAACGCCGTCCAGGCCATCATACAAGTCTTCTTTCTTGTAATGAAACATGTCCATGGCTAATTTGCAGGCCCATAATTTGACCCCGGAAGCCGACAGAATGTCCAGGAATTCGTGAACATCCGGCATGTCGATCCGCTCCATTTCCTTTTTCATCATGTGGGTGGCCAATGCTTCCATGCCGGGTAAACCTCCCAACAGGGTAGGCATGTGCATGGCGGGATTGCCGACTGTTGCAATATGCAGGTGTTCCAGTTTTTCTTTGTGGATGGCTTCCAGTCCGAAAAAAGTAAAGAACATTTCTGCTTCGATGCCTTCCATCCTTGCGCCGTTGGCAAGAACAAACGCTGCGTATACATTTTCGAGCGTTGCTTTGGAAAGGATAATCATCATCTTTTGGATATCACCGTTGGTGTTGCTCATGGCGGATATTTTTTAAAATCAGATACAACTGACAGGTTTTGGAATGCCGGCAATTTTGGATGCCGTTTTGAGGGGTGCCATTGGAAAAAGTTGGTAGAACTCCTTGATATCAACCACGTTACTTTTTCCGATTTTCCGGATACTGAGT
>JBILHQ010000168.1:0-14079 GCA_044350415.1 Saprospiraceae bacterium
TCAAATGGCCCTGTGATTGAGAAACATACCTCTGAGAGGTACCTTGCTGGTAAATATGTTTCATCGTGTGAACGTTTTTTGCTTAAGCAGCGCCTAACTGCTGTACGCGTGTTAATAAATGCTTTTCCCTGAATAAAACACTGCGGAATGCGAAGATGGGAGGCGATTATGGATTAAAAATAGTTACTCAATAAACTTGCCAGATGCTTTATCTGATAACTTGATGTCACAAATCTGGTATAATATATCAATAGGTAGTATGCCCCAAAAAGGAGATTAGGACAAAGGCTCCGTTTTTGGAGCCGAATTGCAAATTACTTGCCCTGAACGACAAATAAATTTTTTAGGCGAAAACAGCACTTACTTAACAATGGTCCAATATGGAAGAATACGGACCATTAATGAAAGAATACGGTAATTGTTTTAATTCAACAACTGTGCCATTTTTCTAAAAAAGGCCTTTGGGCAAATAAAAAACTGTCTGTTCGCCTAAAAATACCCTAAATATGCTAATCTTGTTCCCGAAATGTATTTCTTCCGAATAAGTCGCAAATATTCACTTATTTTGGACCGATTTTATTCAACTCATCTTAGAATTATGGACAAGCCCTGGTTACAAAATTACCCAAAAGGAGTACCCGCAAATATTGACCCTGATGCGCATGCCAATCTCGTTGATATGCTGGAGGAGACGTTTAGTAAATACAACGATCTGCCCGCATTCATTTCTATGGGCAAAATGCTCACCTTTCGGCAAATCGATCAGCTGTCGACGCAGTTCGGTGCCTATCTGCAAAGTCGTGGACTGGAAGCTGGCGACCGGATCGCGCTGATGATGCCGAATATGCTGCAATACCCTATTGCACTGATCGGTGCCTTGAAAGCCGGATTGATCATTGTGAATACCAATCCACTGTATACGCCCCGGGAGATGAAGCACCAGTTCACCGACTCGGGAGCAAAAGCCATCGTTATTGCTGAAAACTTTGCGGCCAACCTGGAGCAGGTCATCAGCGAGACAGAAATTAAAACGGTCATTTTGACTAGTATCGGTGAAATGCTCGGCCTCAAAGGTGTTATCGTCAACCTTGTGGTGCGTAAAATCAAAAAATTAGTACCGAAACACGGTTTAAAAAATACAGTTAAGTTTAAAGATGCACTCCACCAGGGTAGCAAGTTCAAGATAAAGATGCACAAGGGCGGTGGCGACGACACCATCATTTTACAATATACCGGAGGCACTACAGGCGTTTCTAAAGGAGCCATGCTCACCAACCGCAACCTGATTGCTAATATGCAGCAAATCCGGGGTATTATGATGCCGCGTTTGCAGGAAGCATCCGAAGTGGCGCTTTGTCCGTTGCCTTTATACCATATTTTTGCTTTTACCGTCAATTGCCTGGCGATCATGAGCGTAGGTGGAAGTAATGTGCTGATCGTCAATGCTCGGGACCTCCCGGCGCTTATTAAAGAATGGCGGAAATACAACCCCACGTTTGTGACAGGTATCAATACCTTATTTAATGCCCTGCTGCATAATGATGAATTTGCTTCCCTCGATTTCAGTAAACTGAAAATTGTTTGTGGTGGCGGTATGGCTGTTCAACGGGCTGTCGCCGAACGCTGGCAAAAAGTCACCGGCACACAGTTGACCGAAGGATATGGAATGACCGAATCCAGTCCGGTAATCACTTGCAACCCTGTTGCAGAACCTGTGCGTTTAGGTACCATCGGCTGGCCGGCACCCTCTACGGATGTCCGAATTGTCGATGATAATGGCGTGGTACTTGGCCCCGGCCCTGAAAATGTAGGCGAAATACAGGCCAAAGGGCCACAAGTAATGAAAGGTTACTGGCAACGCCCCGACGAAACTGAAAAAACGATTAAAGACGGCTGGCTATTGACAGGCGACATGGGTTTTATGCATCCCGACGGCGTTTTCCAGATTGTCGACCGCAAAAAAGACATGATTTTAGTTTCCGGATTCAATGTATACCCGAACGAAATCGAAGATGTGCTCGCCATGAATCCTAAAATCCTGGAATCGGCAGCCATTGGCGTGCCCGACGAAAAATCGGGCGAAGTGGTGAAAGTATTTATTGTAAAAAAAGATCCCGGCCTCACCGAAGCAGAGGTCATTGCGCACTGCCGCGAAAATCTTACGGGGTATAAAGTGCCCAAACACGTGGTGTTCAAGACCGAACTTCCAAAAACAAACGTGGGAAAGATTTTGAGGCGGCAATTGAGGGATGCGTAGTGGCCTGTTAAGCAACGTGTCATAAATTACTTTCTGCAACGTATTCAAAAATAAGTAATTCAAACACATTTTTAGTGACCTGACCATTCATTCAGGACATATTACGGAAAGTCATTTATGACACGTTGCTAAGTCTTTGTTACAAGAACTTCTAACAAAATCCCAAAGCAACCATTTTCCCTGATTTCCCGAATGTAAAGTATTCAGTACCTTTGCCTTCATCATGCAGCGAGTATTACCCAGGTTTTTTCTATTACTATACCTGTTCACGGCACTTTTGCCAGGACGGGTGGTGGAAGAATTGGAGAAATTGCCACAATTGGTGACCCATTATCAGGAACATAAAAAAGAAATTTCTTCCACTACTTTGCGTTCTTTTTTGGTGCAGCATTACGGCACTGGTTTCGCCCGGCATCAATCGGAACACAATCATAATAATTTACCCGGTAAGGATCACCAAACCCATTTTGCAGGTTGTGGGCAGCAAGTAATTGCGCTGCCGGAACGCTGCACGCCACTTTTCCTAAAGGAGTTGTTACCAGACGAACCCCTGTCGGTTGTTTTCAGCACCACCGAATTGCCCCCCTCTCAATACCTTTCCGGTATTTGGCAGCCGCCCAAGACGATTTAAAGATAATTAGAATTAGGGTTGTAAACTGTCGGTTAACAGGCTCGCTGAGTCAGTTAACCGACTTTAGATAATCATACCAGACGACATTGTCTGTGCCTTGGCATGCCGCTATAGCACGTTGTGTGACTTGTCACGTTGGACGCTTCCGGCACCAACTGCAATAACCAGGCGTATAGCCATCCGCAAATCGCCTTTATTTAATTCCTCTCAGATAAATCGTAAATTGAGTCAATTGTAAATCGAAACATGCTTAATAAAGTCATTCATTTTTCTATACATAATAAACTGATCGTCCTGTTATTCACCTTTTTGGTCGCGGTGGTAGGCGCGTGGGCATTCACACAATTGCCCATTGACGCCATTCCCGACAATACGAATAATCAGGTACAGATTCTGACTGTTTGCCCCACTCTTGCTACGCAGGAAGTGGAGCAATTCATTACCTCTCCTATTGAAAATGCTGTAAAGTCCATTCCTGGTGTCCTTGAATTGCGCTCTATTTCCCGTTTTGGGCTGAGCGTTATCACGGTCGTTTTTGACGATCGTAAAGATATTTATTTGGCACGACAGCTCATCAATGAAAAACTAAAAGCAGCAGAAGCAATTATTCCGGCAGGTTATGGAACGCCCGAACTGGCTCCTATTTCCACTGGACTTGGTGAAATACTGCATTATCGCATCGAACCCAAACCAGGGTACGAAAATAAATATACCGCCTCCGATCTGCGTACCATACAGGACTGGATTGTCAAAAAACAACTGACTGGTATTCCCGGCGTGGTTGAAATCAATAGTTTCGGTGGACAGTTGAAACAGTATGAGGTGGCGGTGATGCCCGAACGGCTTCGGGCAATGGGTATCGGTATCCAGGAAGTATTTTCCGCACTTGAAATGGCTAACGAAAATACAGGCGGTGCTTATATTGAAAAGACAAGCAGTGCTTATTTTATTCGGGCAGATGGCCTTGCCAAATCATTAGATGACATCCGCCAGATTTTAATCAAAAACGTTAACAATCAATCTATCAAAATTGGGGATGTGGCCGATGTGCGCATTGGATCGGCCCTGCGCTATGGGGCTGTGAGCCACAATGGCGAAGGCGAAATCGTGTTGGGGATTGTGATGATGCTCAAAGGCGAAAATGCCTCTGCTGTCATTAAATTGGTGAAGGCCCGGCTTGAAGATATCGAAAAAACACTGCCGGAAGGTGTTGGTATTACCACGTTCCTGGACCGAGAAAAATTAGTGAACCGCACGATCGCAACGGTGGAACGCAACCTGATCGAAGGAGCTCTTATTGTGATATTCATTTTGGTATTGCTGGTCGGCAATTTCCGGGCAGGACTGATCATTGCCTCGGTGATTCCACTGGCCATGTTATTCGCCCTTTGGATGATGCAGATTTTTGGGGTTTCCGCTAATCTAATGTCGCTGGGAGCCCTCGATTTCGGGTTGATCGTTGATGGTGCTGTTATTATCGTGGAGGCCACTTTGCACTATTTACATACGAAAGTACTCCGGTTTAATGGCGCAGTGGAGCAAATCGGTCACGATGCCGGCAAAGAAGCTGGTGGTAAAGCCGTGTTGCTTTTGTCACAAGCCGAAATGAATGAAAGTGTATTCATATCCGCATCGGGTATTATGCGGTCGTCGGTCTTTGGCGTGATTATTATCCTGATCGTGTATTTGCCCATTTTTTCGCTCACCGGAGTGGAAGGCAGGATGTTTGGCCCGATGGCACAGACCGTTTCATTTGCATTGGTAGGCGCTTTATTGCTTTCACTGACCTACGTTCCGGCGATGTCGGCCCTGGTGTTGAGCAAAAAAATGAAAATGGAGCACACCTTTGCCGATCGGATTATTGCTTTTTTCCAACGGATTTACGAGCCGGTTCTATTCCGCGCATTCCACTGGAGAAAAAGCGTTGTAGCGGCTACACTGGTGGTAATGGCCATCAGCGTGACTATGTTTATGCGCATGGGTGGCGAATTTATTCCCATCCTCGACGAAGGCGACATTATGATGCACGGGTTTCTTCGCCCGGGCACTTCTTTGACACAAACACTTGAAAGTCATCGTATTGCCCAAAAAATTATTCTTGATAATTTCCCCAATGAAGTCGAACAGGTAATATCTAAAATCGGCACAGCAGAAATTCCTACCGATCCAATGGCTATCGAAACTGCCGATAATATTATCCTGTTAAAGGATAAAAAAGGGTGGACAAAAGCCCAAAGCAAAGAAGAACTGGTGTCCAAAATTGAAGAAAAAGTACACGAAGTACCTGGCATGGCATTCGAATTCACACAACCCATCAAAATGCGTTTTGATGAAATGATGACTGGTGTGCGCTCTGATATTGCCGTAAAAGTATTTGGCGACAACCTTGATACGCTCGCCAATGCCGGGCATCTGGTAGAAAGTTTACTAAAAAATGTGCCGGGCCTCGTCGATCTGAAAGTGGAGCAGGTGGAAGGGCTGCCACAGATCATGGTAAAATACGATTTTGCCAAAATGGCCCGTTACGGTATGCATATCCGCGAAGTGAACGAAACCCTACGTGCTGCATTTGCAGGCGCATCGGCTGGTGTTATTTTTGAAGATGAAAAACGGTTTGACCTCGTGGTGCGACTCGATACCACGAGCCGCCACGATCTTACCGATGTCCAAAATCTTCCGGTAATGACCAGTAATGGTCAAATCATCCCGCTTTCGGCCATTGCCGATATCGGCTATAAACCCGGTGCCGCGCAGATCAGCCGTGATAATGCCCAACGACGTATTGTTATCGGTGCCAACGTGCGCGGGCGCGACGTGGAAAGTGCCATCGGCGATGTACAGCAAATTTTGGCAGCCCAATTAAAACTGCCAACAGGGTACCACCTTACTTATGGTGGGCAATTTGAAAACCTCCAGGCAGCGAAAGCACGGCTGTCGGTAGCTGTACCCGTAGCGCTCCTGCTGATTTTTGTCCTTTTATTTTTCTCCTTCAACTCTATCAAAGAGAGCGCATTGATTTTTTCGGCTATTCCAATGTCGGCCATCGGCGGCGTTT
This sequence comes from Saprospiraceae bacterium, assembly GCA_044350415.1. GTDB lineage: Bacteria > Bacteroidota > Bacteroidia > Chitinophagales > Saprospiraceae > M3007. The sequence goes on from JBILHQ010000168.1 coordinate 5,944, forward strand.
TTGCGCTCCAATTGCGGGATATGCCATTCTCCATTTCGGCGGGCGTGGGATTCATCGCACTTTTCGGAGTGGCGGTACTCAACGGGATTGTTTTGGTGGCCTATTTCAATCAATTAGAAAAAGAAGGAGTAACCGATGTTTATGAGCGCATCCGCCGCGGAGCAATGGTGCGTCTTCGCCCTGTACTGATGACGGCGGCTGTGGCCTCTTTAGGCTTTTTGCCGATGGCCATTTCGCATGGAGCGGGCGCAGAAGTACAGCGGCCATTAGCCACAGTGGTGATAGGCGGCCTGATCACCTCAACGCTGTTAACATTGATCATTTTACCCATTTTGTATGCGATGGCCTTTGCGCCCCGACGAATGGGTAGCGTGATCAGGAATAAAGCGTTGGGGATTTTGGCGGTACTTGGCGGTGTGGGTGCGCTACAAGCGCAAACACCTTTCACTGAACAGGATGCATTGGCCCGGTTGCTCCAAAATCACCCTGCAGTATTGGCGAAAGATTACAAAATACAGCAACAAGAGGCTTTAAAAGGAGCAGCCCGCACCTATGATCCCACTGATTTTTTCCATAACGTTACCGCCGATCCCGATTTAGGCGTATTGGGAACCTCTACTTTTGGGATTGCCCAATCTTTTCCCTCGCGAAAGATGACTACTGCGCACCAGCAGTATTACGACCGGAAAAAAGCACAATCCACCGCTGAACTTTCGTTGACCCGGCAGCAATTGACGCAGTTGGTACGTGAATATTACCAGCATTTGAGTTATTTAAACAGCAAATCAGCGATTTATCGCCATTTGGACAGTGTTTACCAGCAATTTTCGACTATTGCTGAAACACGTTACCAAAGTGGCGACGCCGCTTTGGCGGAACAACTTGCGGCAAAAGATAAGGCAGATAAGATCAGGCTGGAATTGCAAACGGTTGGCCACGAGATTGCTTTCGATCAGGAAGCACTCGGACAACTGCTGGGATTTGATGGCCCGGTAAAAGCTGTGACCGAACCCTTCCACAGGTTTATCTTTTCATTGGCCGACACCGCCGCCATTAGTACTTCTGCCATATCGCAGTGGAGTCTTTCGGGCGTGGCAGTAGCCGATGCTCAAAAAACGGTAGAACAAGCCAAACTCCGCCCCACCGCTTCTGTAGGTGCCTATGCCCAAATCCTGGGTAATGGTGCCCTCTATCCCGGTTGGCAATTAGGACTCAGTGTTCCTTTGTTCAATAAAGGCCGCCAAAAATCCATTGAAGCCGCCGGCCTCAACACCCGGGCAGCACAGGCAGAGTATCAAAACACCTTGCTGGAGCAACGCGCCGCTCTGGCTCACCTCCTCCACGAACAGGAAAAATACGATATCCTAATCCAGTATTACGAAGAAAAAGGACATGCGCTGGCAACGGAACTCATCCGGTCCGCCGCTGTCAATTATAAGGCCGGAGAAATGGATTACGCCGAATTCGCCACTTATCTCGAACAGGCAACCACCATCGAACTGGCTCAATTAGAAAATCTCTATGGCCTCAACCTGGCGGTCATCGAACTTAAATCACTTACAGGAAGGTAGATAGTTAGTCGGTTAGTCCCAAGTCAGTTGGTCTCAGGTCCGTAGCGTTGACCGTGAACATTCCGGTTTTTTGCTTTAGGTTGCCCTGCTTGCGGTACACTCTTCGGACCTGGGACTAACTGACTAAAAAAATTCTTTTTTTTTAAAAATAACATCATGGATCTATTCAAAATCATAACCTTTTGTTCCATCGCTTTGGTAGCGATACAATGTCAAAACAGCACGCCGGCCAATCAGGAAGCACCTGCAAGCGTCGAACATCAATCAGTCACGGACGAAACAGTCATTCATCTCACTACCGCCCAAATAGCGAATGCGGGGATAGAAACGGGCGGTTTTACGCCGCGACCGTTGTCGGACGAACTAACGACAACTGCCGAACTCACTGTAGGAAAGGAACACAGTGCCACGGTAAGTGCTTTTGCCGATGGCGTTCTGAGCGACCTGCGTATTTCCAGCAACCAAACCGTATCGCGCGGGGCTGTCATCGCAATCATGCGCAAACCCGATCTGGTCGATATGCAGCAGCAATTTTTGGAAAACAAGGACCATTTGCTGTTTTTACAGACAGAATACGATCGGTACCGCACCCTGAAAGATGCTGATGCTACGGCCTCTAAAAATTTCACCAAAGCAGAAGCCGAACTTCGCTCCGCCCGCACCACAGGACAGGTATTGGCCGCTAAACTCCGCCAGTACCAGATTAATCCAGATCAATTGACCCCCGAAAACCTGAAAACGGAAATTGCCATTACGGCCCCGATCAGCGGAACCGTTTCAAAAATAATGGCCAATGTGGGTATCGCAATGGTCACCGGAACAGCAGTTTGTGAAATCACCGATTACACCCAACTACACCCGGTTCTATTCATTTTTGAAAAAGATATCGCCAAAATCCGCAACGGGCAACAGGTGCAATTGCAATTTCCGGGCGTTACCACCACCTCTTACGCTGCCCGCATTTACAATATTGAAAGGGCTGTTGATCCGGAAAGGAAAACAATAAAAGTACATGCGCGCTTAGCGACCAATCCGCCTGCGTATTTCACGCTTGGGGCATATATGGAGGCGCGAATTGCCCTGTCTGGCAGTACCAATACCCCAGCATTACCGACTGCTGCGATCGTTCGGGAAGGCAGCACTGACTTTATTTTTATCCAGGAATCCGCGACCGCAGATGGTGCTACTTTCCGAAGAATACCGGTAAGGACGGGCTCATCTGATCAGGTATTTACGGCCGTCATGCCTTTTAGTCCTATTCCAGAGGGCATGAAAATCGTGTTGAAAGGAGCGTACTATGTGTCGGCACAGGGTGCTGGAGTGACTGCGGAGTAGGAAGTAGTGCCGCGGGCGTAAAAAAACCGGAGAAATACTGCAGGATTTTAATGATAACATTAAACAACAGGAGATGGGAGATAATATACTTGACATTCAATATATTATCTCCCATCTCACGTTGATAAGTAGTATTTTTCAAAGGACAAGTTTTCGACAGGGCATTTTTCTTTCCCAATAAGTACCTGCCACCATCCCAACAAAACTTGCCACCAAGCCCCAGATTATCGGCGGAACATGTAAAAGAATTTCCGTCCATGCAGCGTATTCAGGTAAGAGGAGTTCGGTGGGTGCAGGAATTAGCCAAATGGTAATCAGCCAGACAGTAAACCCTAAAATCATGGCAGCAATCGCGCCGGTGGTATTGGCTTTTTTCCAGTAGAGACCGGCAATGAGTGGGACAAATAATGACACCAGGCTAAAGGCCGAAGACTCTCCCACCAGCTCTGAAATATCATTTCGCATTAATGCCATGGTACCCGTTACGGCCGCCACGCCAATCAATGAATATCGCATTGTTTGCAACAATTGCTTGTCTGTTAATTTTTTACGATATAATTTTTTAATTAAATTTTCTCCAATAACCGTTGCAGGAGCAAGCATAGCGCCACTTGCTGTACTTAAAATAGCCGACATCAATGCTCCAAAAAAAAGTATTTGCACCAGCAATCCATGGTGGCGCAATACCATATTCGGAATCAGGTCCTGGTGGTCGCCATCGAGCAAATCAGGGTGCAGAATGCTCCCGGCATAGGCAATAACCAATGGAATAAATGCCACCGTCAGGTACATCACCGCTGAGGTATAGCAGGCTCGGATAGACGCCTTTTCACTCCGTGCGCCCATCACCCGCTGAAAAACATCCTGCTGTGGAATACTTCCCAACCCTATAGTCATCCAGGCCGCAATCCACTCAATATAGCTGATCGGATTACTCCTGGGAAAAAATCGAAAAAAATCTGGTTGGTCTGCCGGCGCTGCTGCGATCATCATGTTGACCCCGCCCGCCTGCGATACTACGATTACCGCCAATACCGTCAATCCAATAATGATGACAATAGTTTGTACAAAATCGGTAATGGCCACCGACCACATGCCTCCAATATAAGTGTACAATAAAACCATGGAGGTACACAAAATCACCCCTAAAGAACGGTCCAGGCCACTTACGGTTTGCATGAGTATGGCTAAAGCCACTAATTGCGCCGCTATCCAACTGAAATAGGAGGGCACCATAAACAGCGCAGAAACAACTTCTGTAGTTTTGTTGAACCGCACCCGGTAAAAATCGCTGAAGGTGAGGAGGTTCAACTTGTACAATGGCCGGGCCACCAGCAAACCTGCAAGTAAAAGACACAACGATGCACCAAATGGGTCTTCAATAATACCCGGAACACCCTCTTCTACAAACCGGGAAGAAGCCCCCATTACTGTTTCCGACCCAAACCAAGTGGCAAATAAGGCACAAGCCGCCATAAACATGGGTAGCCGTTTACCCGCCACAGCAAAATCAGAGGCTGTTTTTACCCGGCGGCCAGCCCACCATCCGATCAGTACGGTGATGGCCATATAGCCCAAAATAAAGCCAAGAAGTATTCCGTTTTGCATGTATATTGATATCCTGAATTCTTTCGCACAAAGGTATTTGTTTAAAATAATTATATTTGCCTCATGGACGCAATAATCAACTATTTCACCCACATTCCATCTGCGCACCGCAGTGCCATTCTTGTTGGCGGCTTATTGTTTTTTTCATTGCTGGAAGGTGGTATTCCAAAGTATAAACGCAACTACGGTTGGTGGAAGCATACAGGCATCAACCTGTTTTTTACGTTTACCACCATAGTAGTGAATTTTTTGCTTGCCGTATTCCTCCTTCAGGGAAGCGACTGGGCGGTCTCCCATAAATTTGGAATTTTACACTGGCTACCCGAGATGCCCGCCTGGTGGTACATGATCACCGGCCTGCTTTTGCTGGATTTAATCGGCGCCTATTTCGTGCATTGGGCCGAACATAAAGTGAAGTGGATGTGGCGTTTTCATCTGATCCATCATACCGATCAACATGTGGATACAACATCTGCCAACCGCCACCACCCCGGGGAAAGTATTTTTCGGTTTGTTTTTACCGCTGCTGGTGCGTTAATTGCCGGTGCGGACTGGTGGATCATCATGATGTACCAGGCGATGTCGGCGGGATTGTCGCAATTCAACCATGCCAATATTCAATTCCCGGAATGGCTCGACAAAATCCTTTCCTGGGTAATGGTGACGCCCGGGATGCACCGGGTACACCATCATTATGTACTTCCTTATACCGACTCAAATTTTGGAAATATTTTCGCTGTTTGGGACCGTTTATTCGGCACATACCGATGGCTGCCCGCTGATAAAATTATTTTTGGCATTGATACCCACATGGAAGCGGCGGAGCATTCCAATATTGGAAAAATGCTGAAAATTCCGTTTGAACCTTACCGTTCACCGGTGGGCGCAAAATTTGATGAGTAGCCCGCCATATCCGGATAAAAGCAAAAGACCCACTGATGGTAATTCCGAAACCGTTTTAACCGGAAAATAAATCAGTGAGCCTCGTTGTATTCGCTGCAGGAAGTGTTCAGATTGTATTTTACCAACGATAAATGATTGTTTTCAGCATTTCGATTGCTGATTTTTTAGGCATTTGTGTTTACAACATGGCTGGAATTTTTTCTTGTTGGTACAAAGATCCTGGAAGCAGGGCTATCGGAGCAATCCAAATTTTGCGATAAGTCAGGTTTCTGAAGTACCCGAATAAACCTGGCATTGCCCTTTGTTGTTTATAGCCGATGCAGACGACAACCATGAGTATTTTCCAGTTTTCAGGCTGGAAAAACAAATTTTGGGCATTCCGCCAAATGGGCCTTAATCCTTTTCAACTTGGGAAAGTGCAGGGCCTGCAAATGATTAAGTTCCTGGGTTCAGGTGCTGGCAACGGATTTAGCATCAAACCTGATTTTTCTACCTATTGTATGCTTGCTGTTTGGGAAACGGAGGCCGATGCGGCGGCGTTTATCCTTGAAAATCGCTTGTTTGCCGAATATTTCCGCCATTCCTGCGCACAAACCACCCATTTTATGCATAATACGGTAAGTCATGGTTTTTGGGACCAAAAGCAACCTTTTCAACAGACGAGTCCATTTGATCCCGAACAACAAGTTGCTGTCATCACCCGGGCGACTATTAAGTGGAAATATTTGGTTCAGTTTTGGCGCTACGTGCCGCCTGTAAGCCAATCAGTGGAGGGAAAACCGGGATTGAAAATGGCATTAGGGATAGGCGAACTACCTTTAATTCAGCAAGCCACTTTTAGTATTTGGGACAGCGGTCGTGATATGATGGATTTTGCCTACAAAAACCAATTTCACAGCGAGGTGATCAAAAAGACCAGGGAATTGGGGTGGTATAAGGAGGAACTATTCGCCCGGTTTGTAGTCTTTAAGTCAGTTTAGTGTCAGGAAAAATTAAAAAAACACACTTCTGAATACCCTGCATATTTTTTTTGCGTTTCAGGCTTCTTTTATAAAACGAACAAAACCGTCTTTTCAAAATTTTATTCTGCAAAGAATGCAATTTTGTGCAATTTTATAAAAAATATTCTGCGATTTCATTAAATTAATGCAAAAAATTCTTTTCACCCCTTGCGGATTTCAAAAAACCCCTTACCTTTGCAGCGAAATTAAATTCTAATATTAAAACGAGAAAGAGCAGCTTATCAGATAAAATTTTACATTATTCTAAAAATTTAAAATTTTTATTTTTAATTATTTTGTTTACTCCTATGAATAAGCATCGTTTTTCGGTATTAATCGTTATTATTATTTCAGCGTTCCATACGCTCTCAGCCCAAACCTCTTATCAGGCCGGTCTTACAGTCGGCACTAATTATTCGAGTCTTCGGTCCGATTTATTCACCACAGCATCGGGTCGCCTCGGATTAACAGCAGGATGTAGTTTTACGTTAGGCATAGGCGAACGTTTTGAATTAAATCCTGAATTTGTTTTTATCCAGAAAGGAGCGTCTGCAAAGGCAGTACGTTTTATGCCAGAAGAAAAAGTTGAAAATTTTGCCTATGATTACCACTATAACACCTTCGAGGCAGGTCTGTTTGCTGGCTTTCAGCCTATTAAGGACATTCCCGTTCGTTTACAGGCTGGCGGTTTTTTCGGCACTCATTTCAGCAATTTAAGCAATGAGGTCTCCGATTTTTGGGTAGGTGATTACAATCAGGTTAATAACGCTATTCCGGCTGAAGACCTCAATAATGCCTTTTCAGGGCTTGATTTTGGTCCGGCAGCGGGAATCAGTGCAGGGAGCGGCCGTTTACGGCTCAATGTGCGTTATTATTTCGGCATGAAAAACCTCTACAACAATATTGATTTTGTGGAGGACGGCCATCGTATCAGCACCGGATCACTCCGGGTTTCGCTGACTTGTTTTTTGAAATAGATTCCAATGAAATAGCCCTTGTGCCCATCGGGCATGGGGGCAATCTAAAGAGCAAACACCCGTAGTAGTTTGAGCAATACATTTAAAACCGGGCCTCGAAAGAGCGGCCCGGTTTTTGTTTTTTAGCCATTAACACCACTCCCCGATATTATTTAATCTCCGATCAGTCTTTTGACCACGCGGTTCATCCCATCTTCAAATCCTGCCCCGCTGATATCAATAATAAGTACTTTTTTCAACTGCTCAATTATCTGGCCCAGGTTGTTTTTCGCATCTTCAAAACGATTGAGTTCATCCTGAAATGGGCGCGGACTGATACCCCTGTCGAGGGCTTTAGTTATATTACTCCTCGCTTCTTTTACTTTAGTATCAATGGCATCGATGGATTCAAAGTAGAAGCCGGCGTTAAAAACAGCATCATCCAGGCTTACCAGAATGAATTTCTTTTCTGTTGTTTTTTGCAGCACGATACTCATGGTTGACTCTACACCCACCCAACTGGACTGCAGGCTATTCCTGGACACCATTGATACTACAAAATCTACCTTTTTTAAGGATTCTCTGATAAATAATTCGATACTCCCACCGGGCTCCAGATCCGACTCATCCGTTACATCTATTCCGTGTTTCTCCAGGTATTGCCTGATTGCACTGACCTGTACTTTGTCCTCGTGATTATAAGAAATGAAAACTTTGGGCCCATTAACCACCTGGCTTTCTGCAAACGATGCAGCAACAGGT
>JBILHQ010000335.1:0-4568 GCA_044350415.1 Saprospiraceae bacterium
ATCGCAGCGGTAAACAGCGATATGGTACCTCTGCGGGAAAAAAGGCTTTTTGTCAATCCATGGCAGTCACTGAAAGCTATCGTCAACACAAAGTGGTTGTGATTGACGTGTGATTGCCAGATTATTCTTTACCCTTTTATCATAGCCATGTTGTCAAATATTTTAAAACGTTTGCGAAAAGTATTATTATGGGTATTGGTTCGTAATCTCGGTAGCGCTCGGGAACTGGATCGGATTCGAGCTTATCTCGAAACTGGGCTGGATGTAACATCCCCAGCGGGCACAAACGCCTTACAACGCTCGGATTATGGATATTTTCCAGGATTATCGGCCTACCCTTGGCATGATCCGGCAGAAATCCCTTGGACCAAGACGATGTTGCAGTCTTTGGATACTATTGTGGAGGAACTGGAAACGATACGGGCACTAAAGGGGTACCGCCCCGGGCAACTGGAAAGTATGCTCACAGATACAGGTTCTTGGGAGCTTGTTTACCTCCTAATCATGGGAAAAAAATCAAAAGCAGGCCATCTGCTCTGTCCGAAGACGACATCGCTGATGGGCGGCATCTCCGATATCAAAGGAGCAGGCGTTGTTTTTTTCTCTTCACTGGCACCGGGATCTCATGTAAATGCACACTGTGATGGAACAAATACTCGATTGCGTCTCCATCTTGGGCTGGTTGTTCCCACAGGTTGCTCTATTCGGGTAGCCGAAGAGCGGCGTACTTGGGAGGAGGGTAAATTTCTCTTATTTGACGGTTCTTTCGAACATGAGGTCTGGAATCAAGGGCCGGAGACCCGATGGGTATTAATTGTAGATATTTGGCATCCGGAGTTGACCCAAGTGGAAAGACGGGCACTCACTCGTCTGAGTTATGTTCGCTCCAAAGAAAGGATGGTTCGACGTGTTTTGCAGAGTACCGACCATGAAATTTTTTGCCAGGTAAAAGTGCCAGCAAAAAAATAGTGACTATGCTGCTCGGTACAGTGGGGGCAACATATTGATGACATTATTACAAAGCACTATTTTTCAGCATATTTGCACGTCTTTTTAATCGTTTTTAGAAATGAATACTACACAATATTACTACCATATTTTGCCCTATTTGTAAGTTTTATATCAATAATTTCTTGTAATATGTTCAAAAATGTCAAAATATCTTACCATTCATTTCTGCAATCGGTCAATAAATTAGGATTCCTAATTCGATTTGACCAATGGTGGGCACACAAAATACTACCGGCTATCAGTATTTTTTTTCTGTTTAGGTTGGTAAAAAGCACCCCGATTTCTATTGACGATTGGAAATGTTTTTTTCTTTTGACACTGGCTTTGTTCTTGTCTGCTACCTACACATCGATATCAAACGATCTATCAGATATAGACACTGATAGGCTTGCTGGTAAATTTAACAGGCTCAATGATTTTAGTAGAAAAAAATCAACTTTAATATTACTAATTATTTTAATATTAGGAGCAAGTGTGCTTTTTTTGTTGGAGGGGTTGTTGTTAAAATTTACGTTTGTAGCTATCTGGTTGGATTGGAGTTTATACTCATTTAAGCCATTCAGGGGTAAAAACAGGGGTGTCTGGGGTGTCTTACTTGATTCCATGGGTTCTCATGTTTTGCCTGCATTGCTGGCTATTGAATTCGCAGTCCCTTCCGTCCCTTCTATCTCTAATAATTCCTTACCTGTGTTGTTTTGTTTATTTTGGTCGTTTTGTTGGGGGCTCCGAGGAATATTATGGCATCAACTATATGATTATTATCATGATAAAGCCTCTCTTGTAAGAACATTGCCGGTCATAATAGGTTTTGAGCATACGGTATCGTTGGTTTTATGGATTGTATTTCCTTTAGAAGTAGCCTTTTATATCCTTTTATTGGCCACTGTGAATCCTGTCATTATTGTTCCGTTCGTCATTTACACGATGTATGAATTAATTGGCCATTTTTCAGGAAAAATTAGGCAAACAGTCGTTGAACCAACGTTAAGTAACAGGGTTTTTCTCAATTATTACTATATTTTTATTGCACCATTGAGCATGCTATGTAGCACATCAACGCCTAATTTTGTCTTCATAATCGTTTTTTTAGGTCTGTTTGCGCATAAATACTGGTTTTTTATAAAGTTAACAATTCGTGACTGGACAAAACACCTTGACAATTAGACTGTGATGAAATGATTTTGATGATTTGATTGATTGTAAATGTTTGATTATAAGATGATTGCAAACACACTTCATTCAAAACCACTTTCTGTAGACTATAATGTTCTCGGATTAAGGTGATTTGTTTGATCTTAACGCCTGGTTTTTTTAATGATAATTAACCAATTCGCTTTATGTCCAGCTTTGAAATATTTGAAAATATCGATTTAAATTCCCAATACTGGATCCAAAACCCATCAACACTTTATGCCAAACTACTCAAGCGAGGGCCATACTTTGATGGAACCAAGTGGCTTGTTGCTCGCCACGCACACGTAGCTGCCGTACTTAAAAGTCAGGCTACATCCAAACGGGTTACTCCTGATACCTTGGGTGGCACTTTAGAAAACAGTTTAATTTTTCAGGATCCGCCGGATCATACGCGTCTTCGTTCGGTGGTTCAGGATTTTTTTTCCCCTAGAGCAATCCAGCAAGAGGAAGATATGGTCGCCCAAGTAGTTGTCGGATTGATTCGACGCGTGAAGGAACGTCGTCGGATGGAATTTATTGGGGATATTGCCAGTCAGTTGCCAAGTCAAATTATCGGCAATCTTTTGGGGGTTCCGAAAGAAAGCAACCTGTTTTTGTATAAATTTGTACATAATTATTTTTATGACGATACTACAAATAAATCTGAATCGATCAATGCGTTGCGTATGTACTTTACCAATATGGTATCCAAACCATATCAGGTTCGGCCAGCTGGTTTGTTGACCCGTCTTATGGATGCACAAGTGGAGGGTAAAATTTCGAGGGCGGAATTGATCGAATTGTGCGTTCTACTATTCATAGGCGGAAGCGAAACCACGATTAATCTCCTCGGGTCTGGACTATTAACGCTTCTGCAACACCCACAAGCCTTGGGTTTGATCCAAAACAACCCTGCTCTGATTCCAGGGGCGGTAGAAGAGATGTTGCGGTACGAGCCTCCGATCCTCATGAGCTCTTGGCGCGTAACCACAGAACCGCTGGTGCTTGGTGACACTGAAATTCCCGTCGGGCAACCCGTGGAGGCACTGCTTGGTGCGGCAAACCGGGATCCTGATAAATTTCCAGACCCCAATCGTTTTGATATTCGTCGAAATCCTGTTGGGCATTTCGCTTTTGGGGCCGGTATCCACTTTTGCATTGGAGCAGCCCTGACTCGAATGGAGGCAAAAGTGACCTTAGCCACGTTGCTTGCTGAATTACCTACCCTGCAACTTGAAAAAAAATCTTTGCCCTGCTGGCAAAAGGTGGGTAATATGGGCCGTCGGTTCCTGACCTTACCAATCAATCAAAATGACTACAAAAACCATCAATGGCGAGAAAACACCATAACCCGTGGGCTTGAATATTTAAACTTGACATGGTAGGGGGTGTATTTTTTATACAAAACAACTACTTAGCTGGCACGTTGTTGCCCCCCTATTTACTTGTTTTCAGCCTAAAGAGATACAATAAAAAGCACAATGATTACTATTTCAACAGAATCCCTCGAGCGTTCTATTGCCCAAGGCTTAGATTTTTTGGCTCAACAGCAAAAACCAGAAGGTGACTTTTGCTGTATAATAGCCGAGAATGCTGCATTTACCCAGAATGCAAGGGAGGATCCTTCGCCGTTCTTTACCCAGCATATTCTCGCATCCTTGATGGAAGTAGCAGGCCCCCGCGCGCATCCTATATCAACCAAGATCAGAAAATTTCTGCTCCGGGATGTTTGTCCAGGATGTATTTGGAAATTCTGGAATAAAGAACATCCCGGATCAATACTAATTCCTCCGGATGTTGATGACACGTCCTGTATTGCGTATTTGATTGAACCTTCTGCATTGCCATCACATCAGACCCGATCCGTATTGCTTGGAAACCGCAATTCAGTTGGTTTGTTTTATACTTGGATATTGCCGCGTTTGGGCCATTTGTATAGACCCCAAACGTGGATTCCGTTGTACCATAACTTCAAAAACCCCAAAAATACCATTACATTCTTCCGATTGGGTAACAATAAGCCTGATCCGTTTTCTATAGATACTGTTGTTAATGCCAATGCAATATTATATTTGGGTGAATCATCGGCCACGAAACCTGCCATCAACTGGATCTGTCGGGTAGTAGCAATGGCAACGGAAGCATCTGCTGATCGGTGGTACCAAAGTAAATATCCTCTTTATTACGCTATTGCCCGCTGCAAACAGTCGGGGGTTCATGGTTTTGATAAAATAATCCCCATCCTTACGGAACGTCTAAAAGATGAAATTGATGCTTCCGGCTCTTGCTACAACGTGGTACTTGATACCGCTTTAGCGGCCAATGTATTGGCCTGTTGTCAGCCTACATGCCGACAGTTGGATCAGGCGGTTGAATTTTTGTTG
>JBILHQ010000169.1:0-13903 GCA_044350415.1 Saprospiraceae bacterium
AATTCCATTGCCGTCATCGAAGGGTATATGGGTAAAGCATCCTCATTTGTGCGAACACCGAAATACGGTATCAGGACAGGCAAATCAGAAAGCTCCCTCAAAAAAGCATCCTACATGGCTAAAAAAATCAGCTGGATCACCATCCTTGAAGGTTGTATGGCATTGGTTTTTGCAGGTGCAGTGGTAGCAGGTATCCGCACAGAAAATACAGCATTTGTATTGTTCCACAGCATGTTAGCATTTGGCTTCGGTACGATTTTCTTTTATTCTGTAAAACATATCGGCGCGAACTAAGCGACGGTTTATCCCATAAAAAAAGCCACTCCGGATGATTCCAGGGTGGCTTTTTTCGTTATTAGTTACTCTGTTTCGGGGTTTCTGGTTTCTGTCCGAAACCCCGAAACCCGAAACCTTCTTATTTTTCCTGTAACATCTTTGCCGCAATCCCAATTCCGAGGGGACCTAAAATGCGCCATTCTGCCTGACTGGTTGCCCGGTAAAAAGCCTTGTCCTTAAATAATCCTGCTGTCAGGAAAAGTGCGCCCGGCCCCAATTCTCTCACCACCTCAAAACTGACCAAAAAATCATCCTGCACTTTCACATTATAAGGCGACATATCGATTCGAATCGGCTCTTTGGCCTCTTCCTTCGTAAATTGGACGTAAATCGGCGCTTTAAGCAGGTTCTCATATGGTTTTTTATGCTTGGAACGATGAATATTGAGCCTTAAAAACACCGTATCATGGCTGCATGTAGCAACATGCAGGATAATTTCCTGAAGGAGCGCTGGTTTCCGTTTGATCTCGATCATGGTACCAAATTCATGGCCCAGGGTAGAATCCGACATACCTGCAGTAATATTTTTGCTTTCAATATCATTACCGACCATTCTTTCTTTCAGGTCTTTTTTCGACTCAATGACCACTTCCTTTAATCCATAACTTTGGGCGGTCAATTCGATTTTACATCCTGCAACGCAAAGTGTGCGCGCGGTATTCAGCCGGTAATCTAACCGCTCGTAGCCAATGATAGAAAAGCGCAATGTATCGCTGTCTGCCATACCGGAAATATCCAGGCGAAAATGCCCCAGTTCGTCGGAAACAGTGCCCCTGCTTTTGCTATAAATACCGATATTGACATACGCGACCGGTTTTCCGGTACCAGTTTCGACCACCTTGCCTTCGAGTTGTTGCGCGAGTAATGCGGAGAAAGGAAAAGCCAGCAGAAGACCAATGAGTGCCCAATTTTGTTTGTTCATAAATGTCGTTTAAGTAGTAACGAATGACCAGCGCAAATGTATGCGCGTTGTTGTTGCAGAAGTGTGGACGTATTGGGGGAGGGAAAAGTTGCAAATAGGTCAGGACTTAAATACTTTTTATACATTAAGGCGGTTAAACCGAGTCTGTTTGTTTATTTGTTTCTGAAATGCCGCTAAAGATACTGATCAACTTAAATCCCGGGTAAAAACAAAGTATGGCGTATAAAATACTAATCGGTAAAAGTTGGCAGATAAAGCAAAATCAAATGATGTAGAACACACAAGAACAAGAATTAAAGATTACAGATCAGGTATTAAATCTTTGAGGTAACCTGGAAGTGCGTTATCTGTACTTCCCTATTTTCAATTTATGCCATAAATTCCCGAACTAGCATTTTTTATCAAAAAACCAGCATTTTTCTGCATTTTTGCCAACTATTCTCCTCCACTATCTGTACATTTGCCCCGAACTATATACTCATTTATTGCAATGATTTTTGACCTGAAGATGCTCCGGGAGTTTTATACCAACTTCCCGGCCCGCGTAGATGCCGCCAAAGCCAAGCTGAAAAGGCCGCTTACGCTTTCCGAAAAAATATTATTCGCTCACCTTCATACAGATAGTCCGTTCAGTGATCACAAACGCGGATCAGATTATGTATTTTTCCAGGTGGATCGCGTGGCTATGCAGGACGCGACTGCGCAAATGGCCCTGCTCCAGTTTATGACCTGCGGTCGCAAAAAGGTCGCAGTACCAAGTACGGTGCACTGTGATCACCTGATCCAGGCCCAGGACGGTGCTGTCAAAGACATGGTAGTGGCGCTCGATAAAAACAAAGAAGTGTTCGACTTCCTGTCGACTGTTTCTCAAAAATACGGTATCGGCTTCTGGAAACCAGGCGCAGGTATCATTCACCAGATCGTTCTCGAAAACTATGCTTTCCCAGGCGGTATGATGATCGGTACCGACTCCCACACGGTGAATGCCGGCGGATTGGGTATGGTCGCTATCGGTGTCGGCGGTGCTGATGCTGTTGATGCTATGTCGGGCATGGGTTGGGAATTGCAGATGCCCAAATTAATCGGTGTAAAACTCACCGGCAAATTGCGCGGCTGGACTTCACCAAAAGATGTTATTCTGAAAGTGGCTGGTATTCTGACCGTAAAAGGCGGTACCGGTGCGATTGTGGAATACTTCGGGCCTGGTGCTCAAAATATGAGCGCAACTGGTAAAGGAACCATTTGTAATATGGGTGCTGAAATCGGCGCAACCACGTCGACTTTTGGTTACGACAAGAGTATGGCACGTTACCTCAAAGCAACCGGTCGCGCTAAAGTGGCCAATATGTGCAATAAAGTAGCGCCTTACCTCACCGGTGACCAGGAATGTTACGATAACCCAGAGAAATATTTCGACCAGGTGATCGAAATCGACTTGTCAAAACTCGAACCGCACATCAACGGTCCATTCACGCCCGATTTGGCCTGGCCTTTGAGCAAATTCGCCACTGCGGTGAAGAAAAATAATTACCCTGTCAAACTCGAAGTGGGTCTTATCGGCTCCTGCACCAACTCTTCGTACGAAGACCTTACCCGTGCAGCCTCCATTGCCCGCCAGGCAAGAGAGAAAAACCTCGAAGTAAAATCAGAGTTTACCATCACTCCGGGCTCCGAACTGATTCGGTTCACAGCCCAACGCGACGGACTGCTCGACGACTTCTCGGGAATCGGCGGCGTAGTGCTGGCCAATGCTTGCGGTCCATGTATCGGTCAATGGGCGCGCCATATCGACGATGACAAACGCGTCAACTCGATCATGACTTCGTTCAACCGGAACTTCACCAGCCGCAACGATGGCAACCCGAATACACACGCATTCGTAGCCAGCCCTGAAATTGTAACAGCATTTGCCATCGCCGGCGACCTGACGTTCAATCCGAAAACGGGTACGCTGATCAACAGAAATGGTGAAAAGGTAAAACTCGATCCGCCCAAAGGAATCGAATTGCCAAAGGCAGGATTTGCTGTAGAAGATGCAGGTTATATCGCTCCGGCGAAAAAGAGCGGTGCCATCAAAGTGGCCGTTGATAAAAAATCGGATCGCCTCCAGTTGCTCAAACCTTTCGTAGCCATCACAGCTGCTGATTTGAAGGATATGCGAATCCTCATCAAAGCAAAAGGCAAGTGTACCACCGATCATATTTCGATGGCAGGCCCATGGCTCAAATTCCGCGGTCACCTCGAAAATATTTCGAACAACTGCCTTATCGGTGCTGAAAATGCTTTCAATGGCGAACGCAATAAAGTGTTCAATTTTGAAAGTAACCAATACATGGAAGTACCTGCTTCCGGCCGCTTTTACCAGAAAAAAGGTATTTCAACCATCGTATTCGGGGAAGAAAACTACGGAGAAGGCTCCAGCCGCGAACACGCAGCGATGGAACCGCGTTTCCTCGGTGTAAAAGCAGTGGTGGTAAAATCATTTGCCCGTATCCACCAAACTAACCTGAAAAAACAGGGTATGTTGGGACTTACCTTCGCAAATCCGGCTGATTACGATAAAATTCGTCAGGATGATAAAGTAAGCATCCTGGGTTTTGATACTTTCACTCCGGGCAAACAACTCACCATTGTATTGGATCATGCGGATGGCACACAGGACAAATTTCCTGTGAACCAAACCTACAATGAGCAACAAATTGAGTGGGTACGTGCAGGTTCGGCATTGAACAAAATCCGGAAGGATTTTGGGATGAAATAAGCGTAAATAAAAATACAGTAAATAAAAACGGCTGTTTGCGATGGTTGCAAGCAGCCGTTT
This sequence comes from Saprospiraceae bacterium, assembly GCA_044350415.1. Classification (GTDB taxonomy): domain Bacteria; phylum Bacteroidota; class Bacteroidia; order Chitinophagales; family Saprospiraceae; genus M3007. Next base: position 4,080 of record JBILHQ010000169.1, read on the forward strand.
TATTATTTTGTTCGCTGCTTATCAAAAAGTTTCAAGTACTCCTGGAACTCAAAAAAGCCTGTTGCGCCGAAACCCAGTTCTTTCCTTTAAAATCCCGTGCTCCAGATAACGTCGACCGCAAACATATCGTTTCAAAGAATAAAACGCCCTGCTTGCGGTCAGCGCTACGACGCCTAGTGGTCGGGGCACTAGCTGATTAACTAAAAACTATTCAACCGACAACTAACTGCCTTTTTCCACTTTACACTTTGCCGGGTCACATTTCGTTGGATCGCATTGAGCTGGATTGCATTTGGATGAGTCGCAATCGGCGGGATTGCAGGCTGCTCCTTTGGCGGTGGTCGAAACACCTTTGGTATTACTTTGACAAGCGGCAGCGCATGCTTTTTTCGAAGCAGCAGGTTTCTCTGCATTACTGGTTTGTAATGCTAAAACGGCAACACCATTTCCACCACCGCCTTTTTCTATACTGGCAGTTGTTTTACAGGATGCTTTCCCTGCGCAACAGGATTGTGCGTTCATTTCAGTGAGGGCAAAACCGCTGAAAAGGAGGACTACAGCAAACAATACTTGTTTCATTATTGAATAAAGATAAAAGGTTGACCCGGATCCGCCGGGTGCGGTTATTTTTGATACTGCAAAGATCCGGGCCATCTCGTTCCAACCGTGTTTTTCAGGCGTTAGGCACTTGTTAGGCACTTGTTAAAAATAGAGCAGGGACCAAATGAATCACCGTCCTTTGTGTCGTTATGAAAAATATATTCTGGCTCATTACCGCCGCTGCGCTGGGCATATTGGCGCTGATCATTTTCCAGGTTGTCTGGATGCGGCACTCCCGTACCTTACTGGAAGAGCAATTCAATAACCGGGTAAGTATGGCCCTTTGTTCGGCTGTCGAAACGGTGGCATCCGATGCATCGTGCAAGGCCGAAATGCGTGCCTGTTGCTCAGGTGCGGGTACTGCTGGTTGTGAGGAAAGTACAGAGACCTTGATGAGCAACCCCGAAATGCAAACCGCATTAAAAGAGGCCTTGGCATTCCATCAAATCAATCTGGCCTACCAACCTTATGTGGGTCCCCGTACCGATAGTTCGCCATTTTCATGCTCCTTACAACCGATATTAGCCAACGATTCACTTCAAATCCAACTGGCTTTTACTGGAAAAAATGACTACTTCTTGGATCGGATGGGCTTTATGCTGGCTTCCTCCGTTGGCATATTGCTTTTCATTTGCGCCTTGTTTATTGCGGCTACTTATTACTTAGTCCGCCAAAAGCGCATGAGCGATAGAAACCATGATTTTTTCAACCAAATGACCCATGAATTCCGAACACCATTGGCTAATATCCGGCTGGCGGGCTCGATGCTGGAGCGGAAAAATCCGGTGCTGGCAGGCGGACAATACCTCGCCATTATCCGGAATGAATGTGGTAACCTGACGCACCAGGTAGAAAATGTATTGTACCTTGCAGGATTGGAAAAAGGCGAATATCATTTGCAAAAAGAAACCGTCGGTTTGAAAAAATTGGCTGGTGAAGTGATCGCCAGCATGGATTTACAAATCAGAGAGCGGGCAGCCAATATTCATTTAGAGGAAGGCGGCCCCGAATTGACGATCAAAGGTGATGTATTTCACCTCCGCAATGCCATTCGTAATTTGATCGATAATGCATTAAAATATAGCGGCCCACAACCAGAAATTACCATTGATTTTCAAGCAAATACAGGTGGCGGCGGCCATATTCGGTTTACGGACAACGGTAATGGACTCTCTCCACAGGAACAGAAAAAAGTATTCCAGAAATTCCACCGTTGCGATAATGCTTTTACCTCCGGTGAAAAAGGATTTGGTATTGGTTTGTCTTATGTCAAAAAAATTGTGGAAATGCACCGCGGCAACGTATCGGTAACCAGTACAGCAGGTTCGGGTGCTTGTTTTGATTTGTATTTCCCCGCATAATCCTAATCTACATGGAAAAGAATATATTACTCGTCGAAGACGACCTGAACCTCGGACTCTTGCTGATGGATTTTCTCGAATTGGAAGGTCTCCGGGTCACATGGCGCCGCGATGGACTGACCGCACTCCAACAGGTGCGCCGACAACCTTACGATCTTTGTCTGCTCGATATAATGATGCCCGGAATGGATGGATTCAGTCTGGCCAAAAACCTGAAAAACCAATTCCCCAATCTGCCTTTTTTATTCATTACCGCCCGCACCTTGCAGGAAGATAAACTCAAAGGATACGCCTTAGGAGCCGAGGATTATATCACCAAACCGTTCGACGAATCGGAATTGTTGTGTAAAATAAAAGTGATTCTCCGCCGTACCGCTACAGGGATACAAGAGGTTCAACAGGAGGTGGTCCACATCGGCAACTATAGTTTTGATATTCAGCGCCAGGAACTACGGTTGGGCGACCAATGCGTACGGCTTACCGAAAAAGAAAACGAAGTACTGCATTTACTGTCGCAACACCAAAACCGCATCCTCCGCCGCGAAGAGGCAGTTGCCCGTATTTACGGCAAATACGACTATTTTCTGGGCCGTAGTTTCGACGTATTCATTTCTCACTTGCGCAAAAAACTAAAAGACGATCCACAGGTGAGTATCGAAAATGTATTTAAGGTCGGGTTTATTTTGAATGTAAAGTGAGCCACGACATCAATGTATCCCGGCCGCTGGCCGTCACATTGACCAAAAAAAAAGGCGGCTCACCCATTGCATCCCTTTGCCGCCATTTCAATTGTGAGGTCGTGCGGTGTTGGCCATTATCATACCACCAGGAGGTGTAGAGTTTTTCGCCTTTGTCATTCTCTAAGGTACCTGTATAAACCGAAAATCCATTCGGCAGGGTCATTTCATCGCTTTCCTTCAATTGAAAACCACTACCCACCCAACAAACCAGGGGCGAATGTTCCGAACTATAGAACCCGATGATTGGCTTAAAATAAATCAGCAGTTCATTGCCATAATATTGTATCACCCCATGCTGTTGTGCTGTTCGCACCATACCAGTGGTATCGAAAGAGGGTTGTAATACCGCCCAATTCTCACGTGGAGCCTGATCGCCGGTGAAGAATGCACCACCAACTGCAAGTAATAAAAACGTATGTGCACTAATAATTTTGAGGGAAAGACGGTGATGAATTGTCGCTGTTACAGTAGCCATTGGTTGAGCAAATTTGTGGTGAAAAAAGCGGACTATCCACCATAACGGCAAAAAAACATACACCACCAAACCAATCAATCCACCCGCTTCATGTAAAAAAGTGCCGGGCATCCAGCCAAAAAGGCAAAGTAAAACAATGCGCAATAAGTTGAAAATCAATACTAAAAAGCCGGTTACAGCCACCAAAACTGCCCCTAACCAAAAAGGCAGTGCGCTATGATTGTCGCGCTCATGTACTGCTGTCAACGCCAATAAAAATAAATAGGAAACCTGGACCATTGTCAGACCCATGCAGGCTGGGTCCACCGCAAATTCCTGCCCGCGAAGGATAATCATATTGCCCGCTGAGTGGGCCGCAAAACCTGTAAATGCCAGTCCGGCTGCTGCCTGTTGGCTCAAAAAAAGACGTATCGGGAATCCAAAAACAGTGATCCAATTGGTCATCAGCGACGACATGAGTATCAGTGCCGCCACAGGCTGCCAACCTACCCTGCCACGCCAGTTTTCCAGCAGAAACAGTGCGGCAAATCCCAGGGTAAAAAAGTGCAATGTGCGGGCTGGTAATATTAAGGAAACGGCAATGCACACCACGCTCCAAACGGCAAATCGCCAAGAGTTCCCCCCCTGCCCCCGGAATACCAACAATAACGGCAGGAGCATTAACCCCGCCACTAAGGAAGCATCTACCACGAGATATCCGGAAATCAACCACCACAATAAAAGCGCACCATCGGCTGCGAGCCAAATTAACGGATTATTTTTTGTCGCCATACCCACCAGACACTGAGTGTCAATAATAGTAATAATGCCCATTCTCCGGGTTCCGGCACTGATCCTTTTCCGCTCATCGCGGCGTTACCCAGCGTGTTTTTGTTTTCATCAATACCGAACCTTTTATAATCTTCCTGTTTTTCCAGTACTACTAAACTACTTACTGGCGTCACGATAAATGCTTCTTCGGCTTCCCGAACCAATGGCGCAGGCTCAAAACGGGCGGAGAAATAATTACTTCCCGTTTTGCGCATAATATCGTTGTAGGCAAACAGGCGCAAAAGGTGGTCACTACCTTTCGCAAGACCCGCAACCACTGTATCCTGCCTGGTAATACGCAATCCGCTATTAGGAATTACGACCGTTTGCTCGTTTTCCGGGTTTTCATAAAACTGGCCAGCCGATATTAATTGGCCCAGCCTATCCCAGTCGCCCGTAAACACCAGCAGGAGGCGGAATTCCCGAAGCGACCGCAGGTAAGGTGTAAGGTCATCGCCGATATGCCATACCCGAATGGGCTGATTGGCGGTGCTGAATTTTTTCTGTGCCTCCTGCGCAAAAGGGGAATCCCGCAAATCCTCCAGCAACGGTGTGACACCTTTGCTTTTGGTAATGACTAAAGCCGTTTGCGGATCGGGCAACCGGTGAAAAGGAAACATGGAAAACTGATCTCTGCGCAATAGCCTGCCGATCGTTATGCCATTCAACCCCGACAGTGTGGCAAATGCGCCTTTGTACGCCACCTGCACTGGAATATTACCTGCCATCTTTATTGCCCGCTCAATTTCGTCCACTTCCCAACCGGCATTGATATCCAAATAAATGGTAGAAGGTGTAAATGCCGATGCCACGGGCATCCAGGCTGAAGCGAGGTATTGTTTGCCGTTAAATGCAAATGCAGCAGGTGCTACCACTGGCTTTCTAACCCGGAATGATACGGATGGATCGTAGGTCGATTTCCCCGCAAAGGCTGCATCGCCATTGTTTTTCAGAAAGCCAGGTTTTGAAGCAAATGAAGCCTCGTTGCCCAATAATTTGATGGTAAATGCCTCTTTTGTTTTTGCCACAGGCGGCCCCTGAAAAACAATATTATCCGACACCAACTCGTCGCCTTCTTCGCGGAGTGGACTGGTTACACCGATTTTAAACTTTCGGTTTTCTTCGGGTATACAAGGAAATATCCGCACCGTTACCGTACTGCCTTCCTGCCAATGCACCAACGAAGGATCGCGCCGTTCGCGCCCGACGATAGTTTTGTACGCAGAATCGGCGGTGGATCGGGCGCTCAATCGGGCTTTTGATTCTTCCCCGTTGATCCATAGCGATAATGCGCTTACTGCTGCACCTTCCGGAAGGTAAAAGGTATAAAATGCTTCTTCCTGGCTACCTGGTCTTTCATTGCTATTGGAAATGGTTACTGTTTTTTCAGTGTACGCAAGTCGGTGGGCGGGATCAATTTCAACAGCCGTTTCAATGCCCACTGTTGTTAAATCGCGGCCCATCCAGAGGCGGTCATGCGCATCGTGCCTTTTGTCAAAAAATGAACGGAGTATTTTTTGCCGTTCTTCATAGGCTATTTCCGGCATTGGAAAAAGACCGGAAGATATCCAGATCAGGGGGTTGTGCTTTTTCCCATTGTTGCTGTTCCCCCAATCATCAAAACCCCGGAATCGCCCTTCTTCGAATAAAACACTTGATTTCAACCAGGATTCACCCATGGCTGACCTGGAAAGGCGCTGGCTGGCAATCACCCAACGCGGAAGACCGGCCGAATCGGTTGCAGATGCCGAAAAGGCTTCTCTGATTTCGTTGTCCCGCAAACGCCACGAATTGGCAAAACCAATGGTGATTGCAATCGGCAGACTCAATCCCGCAATAATAGCAAACCGTTGTATTTTATTTTGCCAGCCAATGGACAAGGTGTGAATTAAAGAAATCGAAATAATTAACGGAATATGCGCATGAAAAGGGATCAGGAAAAACCAAACCACAATAGAGCAGAATAAGGTAACAGGCGCTAAGTAAACGGTAAAATACAGCATCATTACCACCGACCACGCCATCGCACCATACCAAATCAGTCGGGCAGTGCGGGAAAAAACATCTTTCCAGGCATAAGCAACCACCGTCGCCACTGTCAGACATAAATACCAACTCAGCCAATTACAGGATTCATTAAAAATGGGTATTTCCCGGTTCAGGGCAAAGCAACTGATCAACCACAAACTGAGATAAATGTAGTAAGTGGCATAATGCTCCGGTTGAGCAAAGAAGATCCAGCGCAGTTGCTTTCCGGTCATCAAAACTATGCCATAAGCGACAGCGATCAGAAAGTTTAATACAAAAACGGGACCGCTGTTGCTGGAAAGCCCTCGCCCATTGGGATTGCTGAATACCAGATCAAGGGAAAAAATCCCCGCTGAGACCAGCAAAAAAATAAAACCGGTCAGCCACAGGCTGTTTTTAAAAGGAGCGAGCCAGGCGCTTCCCAGGGCTTCATTTAAAATCTGTTGTTCAGAAGGAATAATGGAATCCTGTTGGTGAATAGTGTCAGTTGTTTCACTCATGTTGGTTACCTATTTTTTACCTTTCAGTAACGTATTAGTCCTTTAAAATGTATACAAAAAGGAGGCTGTTTTTTAAAATTCCTGGATTGCTTCAAATTTCACGACCTTGTGCAACAATGAACTACTATATCATTTACAAACCCTTCGGTATGCTCAGCCAGTTTACCCAGGAAGTTCCCGGACAAGTGACACTGGCCAATCTCGATTTTAAATTTCCAGGTAATGTTTATCCGGTGGGCCGACTGGATGCTGACAGCGAAGGATTGTTATTTTTGACCGATGATAAAAACGTGAATAACAAACTATTAAACCCCAAAAATCAACACCCGCGCACCTATATGGCGCAGGTGGAAGGTATTCCGGAAGCGGCTGCCCTGGAGCAATTGTGCAAAGGCGTGGCAATCAGCATCGACGGCAAAAAACACACCACCGCACCTGCCAAAGCAAAAATACCGGAGACCGTTCCTGAATTTCCCGAACGGAATCCCCCTATCCGTGTCCGAAAATCAATTCCGGATACCTGGATCGAACTCGAATTGATGGAAGGCAAAAATCGGCAAGTGCGCCGCATGTGCGCTGCTGTAGGGCTACCGGTACTCCGCTTAGTGCGGGTGGCAATCGGCGAGGTGACGCTTGGCAATATGCAGCCGGGCGATGTTCGTGAGGTGACGGGATTGGGGGTGTGAATATTGCGGGATGTCGATTTTGTGGGGTGTTAATGTGTATAAATCTATTTTTTTTACATCCTATTTCGAACACGAAATGGACGTCACATAGTATCGACATCACGATCTTTTGACATCACACTCGGAAAAATCCTTTTAAATCCGTGTCCAATCCGTTTAATCCGTGTTCCATCGACATCCCGCTCAGAAAAATCCCGCAACGTCTTCTTTACAATTCAAACGGCATCCTGCGAATCCTTTTCCCTGTCGCTGCAAAAATAGCATTGGCTAATGCCGGCGCAACAGGAGGTAATCCGGGTTCGCCGACACCTTTGATGGTTTCGCCGCCTTCCGCTAAAATATGAATTTCTACTGGCGGCATTTCGTCGAAGCGCAGCATTTCGTTGTTGTAGAAATTGGATTGCGCAGCCCGGCCCGCTTCAAAGGTGATGCCGCCTTTAGTGGCTGCTGTGAGGGCCATCACAATCGCGCCTTCTACCTGCGACCGAACAGTATCGGGATTCACCACCGTACCAAGATCAATGACCGCATAGATTTTTTCAATTTTAACAGAACCATCAGCATTGGTGGATACTTCCACGACATTACCGCCTAGTCCGGCGAAAAACGCCCATTGCGCCACACCGCGCCCGCGGCCTTTAGGAAGGAGTTTGTCCCAGTCCGACACCTCTTTCAGTTTGAGCAATACCCGTTTGGTATCGGAAGGTTTCGTTAAGTGCGCCAAACGATACTCCATCGGATCCCGGTAGGAAGCCACAGCGAGTTCGTCTATAAAGCACTCGTGTGCAAAAGCGGTGGTGGTACTGGTTACCGCCCGCCAATATCCCAATGGAACAGGCACTGGTGCATAAACAAACCGGGTATTCAGATTCGGGATCTCATACGCCTGCTCGGCAGTGGATTCCATCATGGTACCATCGGACTTTTTATCATCGTAATTTTCGCTCATAGTAGCCTCAATGGATGGCGAAATGACCTTATGCTGCCAGGCAGCAATAGCGCCTCCCGTGGAAAGTCCCGCTTTAAGTGCTGAAAAAGTCAATGGACGGAACGGCCCCTGCTGGGTATCGTCTTCGCGGGTCCAAATGACTTTCACCGGTTTTCCCGCCACCCTGGCAATACTGGCCGCTTCGCAAGCGACATCAGGGAAAAGCCGCCGTCCAAAGCCGCCGCCATTGAAGGCGACATTGATTTTGATGTCTTCTGCGGGTATACTGAACTGGCCGGCCAAATCACCGATCATCCATTGCGGGTCTTGTGTAGACACCCAGATTTCTAACTTATTGCCTGTCCACTGTGCCAGACAGTTCATCGGCTCCATTGGAGAGTGCGAAACAAATGGCGTTTCGTACAAAGCCTCCAACCGCATTGCCGCAGCATCAAATGCTGTTTGGAAATTACCGGCATTATGTGCTTCAATGCCATCTGTTTTGGACAGGTCGCGCAGCTGCTGTTCATAATCTTTGGAATTGAAACTGTCGTTGCCCTGAAAATCCCATTCTACTTTTAATGCTTTGCGCCCTTTTTGGGCAGCCCAGTAATTATCGGCAATGACGGCCACAGAGGGCCATTTTTTAGTGCCAAATACCCGTTCGCCTACCACCACTTTTTGTACGCCAGGCACTTTTAATGCCTCGCTGTCGTCGTACCTCACGAGTTTTGCGCCAAATACCGGACTGCGTTCCACCGATGCATAGGCCATTCCCGGCACTTCCATATCGATACCAAAGATGGGTTTTCCCGAAACTTTCCAGGGCAGGTCCGGGCGTGTACTGGGTTTGCTGAGGATTTTAAAATCCTTCGGATCTTTCAGGGTGGGGTTTTCCGGAACAGGCAAGGTCGCAGCAGTTTCTGCGAGATCGCCGTAACCAATTGATTTGCCTGACGGACGGTGTTTGACCATTGCATTTTCGGCAAAACAATCACTTTCTGGCACATTCCAAGTCTGTGCGGCAGCTTTGATGAGCATTTCCTTGGCCGATGCACCTACTTTGCGCATCGTGAAATAACTGCCCCGAACGGAATATGAGCCACCTGCACCTTGTTCGTTGCCGTACTTTTTTTCACCGCCGGTTTGCAGAATGGTCACGGCATCCAGCGATACTTCCAGTTCCTCGGCAATCAGTGCCGGGATGGACTGAAAAGTGCCCTGACCCATATCGGGGCGGGTATTCATCAAGGTAATTTTCCCTGATTTTTCGATAATAACAAAAGGCAATAATTCAACAGTACTACCTTCGGCCATAAGCATGTTAATGATCCCTGGCGTGGCAGTACTGCGGGAAATCCCCACTATAAAAGCGGCACCGGTGAGGCCGGAGAATTCCAGGAACTTGCGCCTGGAGATATTATTGTTCATAAAAAAGAATGTTTAACCCGTTCAACAAAAATGAAAATGTCTACTTCTGCCCTGTTGGTTTCCCTTGCATCACCGCCGCCCGTTGGATGGCTTTTCGAATGCGGGGATACGTTCCGCAACGGCAGATATGGCCCGACATAGCGGTGTCGATATCTTCGTCGGTAGGATGCGGTACACGGTTGAGCAATGCCACTGCCGCCATAATTTGCCCTGACTGGCAATAACCACATTGGGGTACATTTTCGGCCAGCCAGGCTTGTTGAAC
>JBILHQ010000336.1:0-4540 GCA_044350415.1 Saprospiraceae bacterium
TAATAATTATTCTGATTCTCGCGCTACTTTTGCCTGGCGTTCAGGCGCAGGCAGGTAATGGCGACTTCATGAGAGAGACCGGAAAGATCTACGTCGTTGTGGCGGTGATTTTGGTAATATTCTTGGGGCTTGCCATTTATTTGTGGCGCCTCGATCGTAAGCTAACCAATTTAGAGCATCAAATTAAAGATTCCGATGAGCGGACACATTAGTTTTTTTGACAGTGTGGGAAATTATGTAGATAAAGCAGCCAGCTTTACTGACATCCCACAAGGCTTGATCGAACAGATTAAAGCCTGTAATTTAGTTTTGCGCCTTCGTTTTCCTGTCCGTGTAGGAGATGATTACGAGGTTATCGAAGCCTACCGCGTTCAGCATAGTCACCACCGTTTGCCCACGAAAGGAGGCATACGTTATTCTGAGACAGTCGATCAGGACGAAGTAATGGCGCTTGCAGCATTGATGTCGTACAAATGTGCCCTGGTGGACGTACCATTCGGCGGCGCAAAGGGCGGTATTAAAATTAACCCCGCCAAATACACGGTCGGACAGCTGGAGAGTATCACCCGCCGTTACACCACAGAATTGGTGAAAAAGAATTTTATTGGCCCTGGCATTGACGTTCCTGCCCCTGATTATGGGACAGGCCCACGTGAAATGGCCTGGATTCTGGACACATACCAGGCGTTCCGTCACGGCGAAATTGACTCCATTGCTTGTGTAACGGGCAAACCGGTTACCCAAAACGGTATCCGGGGTCGCGCTGAAGCAACTGGTCGCGGTGTTTTTTATGGTATCCGGGAATGTATGACCCACGAGGATGACATGAAAAAACTCGGTCTGACGAAAGGAATTGCAGGAAAAACCATGGTTGTTCAGGGTCTTGGCAACGTAGGGAGTAACACAGCCCTGATCAGTCAAAACGAAGGTGATGCAAAAATCATCGGGGTTGCTGAACGGGAAGGTTCTATTTATTCGGCAGCAGGAATTGATGTGGAAAAATTACTCGCTTTCCGCAAAGCCAATGGTACGATTATCGGTTTTCCGGGTACAACGCATATCGGCGGCCCATTAGCGGCACTGGAGTTAGAATGTGATATTCTGGTACCTGCCGCTTTGGAAAATCAGATCACCGCTGAGAATGCACCACGGATTAAAGCAAAAATCATTGCTGAAGCCGCTAACGGTCCAATCACTGCAGATGCAGACCCCATCCTGGTAAAAAAAGGTATCCTTATTCTCCCTGACTTTTATATCAATGCAGGTGGCGTAACGGTGTCCTATTTTGAATGGCTAAAAAACCTCTCGCACCACCGTTTTGGCCGTTTGGAAAACAGATTTCAACATAATCAGTTCGACGGCTTCCTGAACAAAATGGAAGAAATGACCGGCAAATCGGTCAATACCCGCGAACGGGATTTCTTAACCCGCGGCGGAACAGAAATTGATTTAGTAAACTCTGGTCTGGAAGATACCATGATCACGGCGTACAATCAAATCCGCGAAACATTTAAACAACACCCTGGTGTCGAGGATATCCGTACTGCGGCGTTTGTTTGTTCGCTGAAAAAAATAGCCAGCGACTATATTTCTATGGGTATTTTCCCATAACAGGGAGGAAAGGGGGGCGGTGAAAAGGGTGATACTTTTCAATACCGCCAGAGCACAAAGTTGTTGTTGATCAATGGCTTTGTGCTTTTTTTTGTCCCCTTCCCAGGCTCAACGCTCGAAGAGCACTCAGCACTTCAACTTGGTGGGTTGGTGGTCTACCTGTGATCCATTGCTAAAAGAGCAAAAAATGGGGGTTGTGGAACTTTATAAAAACGTAGAAGTCTAAGTCGCAAAACGAGCAGTCTTGTGAGAAGCAACAACTTTGGGGTAATCCGCGTGGTTTTCCCGGATACAGTTAATGAATACTGTATCCGGTGTGTAAAAACCCACCATGCTTGGTCCTCAGACCAACATGGCGGGTTTTTTATTGCCTCTTTTGGAGGTTTCTTATCATAAGTCTGGTTAGGCGAATAGGTTAAGCCACCACTCTTTCAAAGTGGAGATTGCGGGTTCGAGCCCCGTACCAGATACTTAGTGCCCAATTCACAGGATATTCGTCCGATACGGTACCATTTCGCGTCGGTAGCTCAGTTGGTAGAGCACCGGCCTTTTAAGCCGGGAATATGCCGGATCGTTACCGGCCGGCCACACCAATTATTAGTGGTGAGAGGTTTGTGGTCCTGTCGCAAGTATCCACGCTGTACGCCACCTGTTTTTCCATTGTTCCATATCCACTACCATCAATTTGCGGTCTTGTAAGGGCAATGTGGTATGTTTTTTTTGCAAAACCTGGTAGTGCCTGAGACAAACTAATGTGATAGCCGTAATATAATGGACTACACCAAGCGCAATGCCGATGCTGCGCCTGGGGACAGGAATTTTATAAAAAGCTGCATAGGTAATTTGTACCTGATGGCGGAATATTTTGGTCAATTCCTCCAGGCGATTGTCATGGCATAGTTCGGTAGCAACCGTAGACACTCCTTCCTGTTGATCAAACCATACATCAAAAATATCGTCGCAATATTGAATTAAGCACCCAAATTCAAGGAGCGCAGTTTGTTCTTCTACTCCGGGCAACGTATCATGGACTGCCCTGAAAAGCAACACGCTATTGCCTCCTTTTTCACGGGTAATATGAGCCAGTTCATTTATTTTTGCTCCGTTTTGGTGCTGTTGACGGCCGGAGGTCTCGATATTAAAGACCTGGTGCATCACTCCTTTGAAAAATGCGAGGTGCCCTTGTGGCATTTCTTCGTAGATATTGTGCAGGAAATGCAATGCAAGACGGCGGTGATCGTCGGCGGCAAGTCCATATTCTTCCGGATTGTCGCGCCATAGAATGCCTGTATCGTCGCGCCCGCGAAAAGACTCTACCAGATCGTCGAAGAAATAAGCCAGTGCCGCCAGGTTGGTGAGGCGGTGCTTTTCGTTTCCTGACCGGGTTCGGCCGCGCAAACTGCTGAAAATGACACTGAGAAAAGTACCCCCATAAAAATAATGCTTCAAACGTCTTTTTTCCTGCGATGTAAGTGATTCAGGATGAGGTAATTGTAAATCAACAATCGCCCTGGTATTAAAATACCAACGCGCCCTGGCAAAGGTCAGCAAAAGCCAGCCCGTCGCCCATATCATATTCCACCAATGTCGCAGTAAATTCATCAAACGATACGATTACCCCAGGGCAATTTTTTAATCAATTTTACCATCAAAAAACTAGTAATGGACACCAAACCAAGAATAATGGGTATTGTTTTGCCTGGATGCCCTACACCAAACCAATATCCGCATTGCGACCACCAGTCCATAAGCAAAACGTGAATTAGGTAAATCCCAAAACTGGCCGCTGCAAATTCCTTCTCAAACAACAGTAACGACCTGTTATTCCATGAGACTTTAGCCAGCATAAACCAGCCTATAACGGCAGCACCAACATTAGGGGTAAGATAGTCATAGAAATATTTGTGGAATTTACCGCCATTCAGGTACATACTCGCGTAATAGGTACCAAAAGCTGTAGCTGTGCTGCCTAATAGAATCAACGCCCATGCCCCCCATTTGATCTGTTCATTGGTGAATCGCCAATGCTTCAGGGTTGGGTGTGCGGCTTCAGATTGAAGAGGTTTCTGCATGAGGTAACAACCCAAAATAAAGTAACCTACATTATTAGAAAATGTTTCCCAGTACATACCAATACTGATACCCCAGAACGTCCATAGGATTTTGTAGCCCCAGGAAGCCATTGCACAAAGTGCAAAAATATAGAGGTAGTCTGCATCGGTGGCCTGCCGCGCCCATGGCCGTAATAATGGATAAACCAGGTACAAGCCGACAATAAGGTAAATAAACCACAAGTGGTATTGCACATGCCCTTCCACAATTGCGCGCAACGCCTGAACAAAATTGGTAGGTTCGTGTTTGGCAACATGACTGTACAACAGGTAAATACAAATCCAAAACAAACCAGGAATTAATACTTTGCTAAGCCTTTTTTGCAAAAAAGTGCGTGTTGGATAATCTTTAGGTAACAAAAGCGCTCCGCTCAGCAATACAAAAATAGGAACTGCTGCGCGGGAGGTGGCATCCCACCAATTGGAAATCCACCACTCCCAGGTATTCATATCGGGGAGTTGCTCAGCAAGAGGGCCCGACACATGAATAGCAATCACCATCAGTGTTGCGATGTTTCTGAGGCGGTCGGCCCAGGCAAAAATTACAGGTTGTGCTTTATCAGCCATAACAATTAAATATTTGTACCGACGACGACAATCAATACAGGTGCAAAGATGGCAATCCTTTTGAATTTTATACCTTTGTGGCAAAATTATGGAACAAGTAAAATGTCTGATTATCGGCTCCGGTCCTGCAGGGTATGCGGCAGCCATCTATGCAGCACGGGCTGGGCTCTCTCCTGTGATGTATACCGGCCCCCAACCTGGCGGCCAACTCATGATCACCAATGATGTGGAAAATTATCCCGGTTACCCCG
>JBILHQ010000170.1:0-13838 GCA_044350415.1 Saprospiraceae bacterium
GCACTGCGTTTTAGGGACAATGGTCACTTGTGGCAACTCAAACAAGTTTGATGCATTTGTCAATTTGAAAAATCACCTCATATAAATTATACTAAATGGGAGCTGTGTCAGAAGATGCGGTACAGCGCCCATCTGGGAAAAAAACAAAAAGGGACATCACCCGAACACCCCCTCCGCTTTGGTGCTCCCAATTAGTTGGATAGCTTTCGCGTTCATTCAAGCTTAGGGAGACTTGAGGTCGCTTTTTAAGGCCCCAAAATAGCCCAAAACTGTCTGACCCCCAATTTGTACATACGTTGTACATGAACGCAATTTGGATATACCCTCTGCAATAGGGTACTTTTGTCGCAATAAATTGTAAAAGCGGAAGTTCCTGAACCCGCCCGTTTTGGAAAAAGAAAGGCGCAACCAAAAGCTTACAACGCGATAAGCGTAAGCAAAAATGAGTATGATAAGTCAAAACATCATTGACAGTTATAATTCGATGAAAACAAACCATGATACAAGTGCATTGCTTTTAACACTGGATAGCAATAATCGGGATGTACTATTGCTTAGTAAAGCAGATGTCAATACCTCTTACCAGGATATTGTTGCTCAATTGCCAAAAGATGACCTGGTATTTCTTATTATGATTTTTAATTATGAAACCGATGAAAAACCACCTCGAAAAACAGCGCAAATTTTACTAATCACGTGGATTCCGGAGAGTACGCCCGCCCGGAGAAGAATGTCGGGTACAATGATTAAAGGTGAGATACAACAAGCTTGTGTCGGACTCCAAAAGGATTTGACCGTAAGTGATTTCGGCGGACTTGACTATGATGTTATTCGCAAACTGATGATGTGATCTTAATGCCTCAAGTTGTGACCAAAAACATCACCACTACGTGGTTGAAGCATTAGGTCAGGACTTGAGGCATTCAAAACAACGCAATAAAAGTTTCCAGATTCTCGGAATTGTCCAGTAACTCTTTATCACTATCCTATTTTCCCGGATAGGATGGAGGGTTTAAAGCTCTGGGAGAGTACTATCGTGTTGGTTCGTTTCCCGCTGCTCAACAGCAGCAGGTACTGTGGGAAGAGGATTCTTGACGTCGGCGCCGGGGTGGGGGTAGTCGGGATATCCGCCGCCGCTTTCCTGAGGGCCGACGTCGTTATGTTGGATTACCAGGAAGCAGTGCTGGGGTTGTGCCAGAAGAACATTGAAGCAACCCGACAATCGTTCGGTCAGAATTGTTTGCCCGAGGTGAGGTTTCTGGACTGGAATCCCATTACTGGTTGTAAATTCGTTTGAAACTAAACAAGCTTAGCCCTTCGCTCCTTTGCCACTACAGCAAATTCAACACTGCTATGACTAAGTCTGCCATCGTTATCTCCTCCCATCCATGAACGACTGCTTCCTCTTTCAATTTGACAGTACGATAACGATTTCACTTGTTCCATAAAACACCCTGTAAAATGTTCCTGCCAACTTTACCCCGGATGTCATGCTACCAGTAATCAGGTTGCCGTAGCATTTAGTCGTGCATATAAACGTAACTACGCACTTTTGACATCGTCTTTGCCCTATCTAGGCTTCATCGTTGGTTACTTTTCGTTCAGCTCCATTTTACGCACCTTCAAGAATCGTTGTTCTCGTTTTTCCTCATCGCTCACCACAATATAGTTTCCTGCTATTGCAGCATAAGGTGGTTTGATAACTACTCCTGAAAGTCGTCATCGGAAGTCCAATTCACTATTCCAATTTGCACTTTGCCGGCCATTCTGTTCGCTCGAACTCCGCTCAAAGATGCTCGTGATTTACAGTGACTTCCATCTGTTTTACAGCATTCTACCTACTTTGTAAGGTAGGTTAATTCAAGTCACACACGTTTTGCAGCTTGGCGAAGATGGCGATTTTACCACGAATATTGATGCGAAGAACTAATACTTGATTTATCACAAATGTGTTTCCGAAGCACTGAACCGCCACTTTTGCAAAACCCGTATTAGCCCCACTTTTCTTCCCATCGTCATTTATCTTCTTTTGTTTTAGTTGAATAATTGTCAAGTGGAATGTCTTTGTTTATATACTTCGCGCTGGGAGGTTTTGTGCCTATCCTTTGGCCTAAGCTATTGATTATGAGCCCTCAGTATGACATTTAATGTAGCCTTTCAGGCGGCGTGCAGTATACGTTTGTCTGCCATAAATAAAATACGGTCTAACTTGTCAAATTCAAATAACAAAAGCTAAGATCAAAGCTTCCGTATTGAATAAATTTATGCAGCCCGCAGCCCCGGTAGCCGTAAAAGTCGCCTGACCTTTAACCGGGTTAGGGGAAACCGGCTCTGTCGGCCGGTTCATGCAACAAAGCCGGTAAACAACACAAAAAGCACAACAAATATATTAAACTTTTCCACAAATCAACATTACCAAAGGAACTTTTTTATTTCAAGTTACCACCTAGCACCCAATCGTAAATCGAATCAATCGTAATTCGTAAATCCTGCTTCGACTGCGGTCAGCAACACATCACTTCTTCCGCCCTTCCTTCACCCGACTCACAAACGCCGCCGCCACATTTGGATTAGCGGCCACCACTTCGTACAATTCCCCATCGGACATTTTAAACTGCAAATCTTTGGTTTTCATTGCCAGTAATACCTCGTTGAATTTAGGGTCGCTGCTGGCTACATTCATCACACCTGCCTGATAACCAAAGAAATACCACAATTCCGGTGTCACTGACAAGTAAATATAGTAGCGATCATCGCCGCCTTGCGGCATCTTGTATTCCACATAAGTGGTAAGCACTTTATTGATTTGTTCGCCGGCAACCGTTACCAATGGCATTTTATCATCGACGCTCAGGAACGACTGGTATTCCGGATTCCAGGTGACATTGTGCCGGCCCAACAGGAAGGTGAATTTGTTGTCGGCTTTGGGCAACAGGATCAGGTTATTTTTCAAATCTGCGTTAATCGTCGGCTCCAATTTCGGGTCGCTGACGAACTCCGGAATGGCCTGCTGGTAAAAGGAGGCCTGGGCGGTATAAATAGCGTTGGGCGCATCGTAAGTGGCCGCTTTCAGGCCGTTGATCAAGGCATCTGTCAGTTTTTGCGGGAGGGTAAAAGCCGAGCCACTCATCACTTCGCCGGTCAGTGCAAATCCGGTACTGTCGCTTCTGTTAAAATCAGTGCGGAGTTTACCGGCTGCTTTAATACTCATGTACTCCAATCCTGAACCGAGTGCAATGGGGCCCTCGGCCACCAACGTTCCCACACGGTTGTCGAATATCATTTTTGAGCCGCGCTGGGTATTGCCGACCACTTTGGCCGAGTCGCCAAAGATAAAACGGTCATTGGAAGGCTCATATTTGAAATGATCCTGTACATCAATGAGCGGTCGGTCTACCCTGGCATACGCGGGTAACAGGATGCGGGGATAACATTCACCGGTTTCTTTACTGAGAAAAATACCGGAAACAAGTGGGTCGTCCAGCTCGTTTTTGGCATTCTTGATGCGGATCAGCGGCGTGGTTTTATCAATAGCGGTATTGACCAAAAACCAGTTGCTGCCCGGGAGTTTATCGGCGTCTATTTTAGCAAAACCCTCAAACCGCATATTGGGCTTATTGGCTTCCAATTTGGCATCGCCTTTAAAAAACGTCTTGACATCCATTCTGAATTTAGCGTCTTCTTTCAGCGGTCCGCTGGCAGAGGTCAATACATTTTTGGTGCGCGGGGTACCGCCCCCTACTCTTTCGCCAATGATATTGTCGAAGAAAATTTCCTGGTCGTAACCGGGAATATTGTACTGGTAATACCCTTTGGCTTTATAGTCTTTTTTGCCGATAATATCGACTGTGGCCCTGGTGATGGTGTGGTATTTATTGACAGTGTCGGCCACAATCCGGCAATTGGCAAGTTGTGCCATCTCACCACCTGATTTGATTTCAATATTGCCGTTTTCGGTATAAATATAGGCGTCAGCTGATTTGATCACCTCCACACTTCCGATCTTCAGGAGATTAGTTTTCATATCATACAACGCCGTTTTTCCTTCAAAACGCAGACTGTCGCGGTTAGGATCGGTGGAGATAAATACCCCTAGTTTGTTCGGATCGGCTTTAAAAGTGATGGTTTGCGCCTTCATATCCCAGTCGAATTCATTCATGGAGGTCAGGTACTGGTCGAGAGGCAAGGTGGTATTCGCATCGGCAGTATTGGCCTTGAAGTGTCCCTGTTGTGCATCAAAGTCGAGCTCACCGTCGATATTTTTGGAGTCGAAGGCAATTCCCGAGCCGCTCAATGCTTTAATTTGCAAGTCGGCCGTATCGGCACCTGCCTGGAATGGTCCGTAGGCGATCAGTTTGGAGGTAAGTTTACCGCCGGCCCATTCGAACACCCCTTTCCCTTTCAGACCGGATGGGGTAAGGATGAGCGTACCTTTGTGGGCGTATCCTTCGGCTTTGAACAGCGCAAAGTCCTTCGCTTTACTTTCCACATACATCGAATCCCGGAACGGCAACCAGTTCACTTTTACGTCCTGGCCACTCGCTTGCGGCACTTTTACAGCTCCTTCCCGGTCTTCGGTCATGAAGAATTTCCGGGCAGTACCGGTCATTTGTTTGGGTTTAAAAATTAAATCCTCCGATTCAATTTTAGCCGTGAGATAAGAAACGGTGCCTTTCCCTAAAAAACCTTTGTTACTCAAATCGACGGTTCCGGTAAAATTCCCCTTCTTGTCGTAAGCAGGGTAACCAGGAACTGGGGTTTTGTGAATAAATCCGAATGATTTATCATCGGGCCGCACGATAATCATTTCTTTAAATGGCGGAAAGATCAATGCAGGGCGCATTTCTCCTTTAAATTTCAGGTCTTCCGGCTCGTAGTTGTCCAGTGCATTAAAGGAGAAGGGATCGAGTTTGAAAAAGAAGGAATCCCGCCGGTAGGCGTTATTTTGTGTCTCGGGTCGTTGGTAATAGACGAAGGAGTTTTTCTTCGACTGCATGGATGGAAACATCTCGAGGTCTTCTTTACCTGATTTGTTGTTCGGTGCATCCACCAGCAATACGCCGGATACAAATTCGACCGTGGAGTTCATCGCATTGGCCTTTTTCAAGCCTGAGTTAGGGTCTTTTTCCCCAAAAGGCAAATAAAAGTCAAGGTTCTTAACAGAGTCAAACTGTATCTCGAATTTATTGTAATCGAAAGCCATATTCTGGCCTTCAAACAAAGCGTAACCGGCAAAAAGGCGGCCGGACAATTTCATATCCCGGTTTTTCAGCAAAACCAATTCACTGCTCCGGGGAATTACCGCCACGTGTTGCCGACTGCTGAGTTCCAGTCGTTTGACCTCATTGATCGTGGTTTGTTTGGTTTTCATATCCAGCGTGGCATTCGACTTCGACGAAGTGGACTCGATTTTGATGGCGTCAAAGTCTTTTTTACCTGCGCTGGCTAAAGCGTAGTGGAGGAGTTTGTCGCGCACCACGATTTGGTGGCGTTCAAAATAATAATTGATAAATCCTTCGGCCACCATTTGGGCCAACAAGGTTTGAATCACCACGTGGTTCCATTTAGGATTGAGTTCGGCGGCATAGGCATTGTCGGTCACCACATAACGGTCCTGATCGTCTTTACCGGTAGCCAGGGCCAGCAGATAGAGGACCGATACCGGATTTTTTTCGGCGATGCTTTGCAGTTTGATCATCGTAGCTGGTTCGTAAAGATTACTGCTTTCGAACGAAACCGTTTGAGGAACACCTTTACGGCCTGGCACTTGAGCGCCTATTTCGAGGGAATCGGCATTATAGT
Source organism: Saprospiraceae bacterium (assembly GCA_044350415.1). Lineage (GTDB taxonomy): Bacteria > Bacteroidota > Bacteroidia > Chitinophagales > Saprospiraceae > M3007. The sequence goes on from JBILHQ010000170.1 coordinate 5,803, forward strand.
GGTAAGCAATCCGCTCGGCATCAAGGTTCATATTATAAAAAGAGGAATAAAACGGATTCCGTTGGGAGCCTTTGAGTCCCCGTTCCATTACAATATTTTGTTTTTTAATATCCAAACGCATGGTAGCTCCGGGGTGTAGAATTTCGGACCCATCTTCCATCAACATTTTGGCATCCACATCATCGGCCACCACACTGGTTTCTCTTTTAATAATAAAGAGGTCTGATTTGCCATCGAAAACTTTAATGCGTTTTTTATCAAACACCGTCAAATGCGCGGGATTGGCCAAGGTGCCATAACCATAGATCGAACTACCCCAGAGTTTGAAACCACCTTCGTATTCAATGCCTTCACCGAATTTATTGAGCTGCAGTGTTTTCTCGAAAGATTCAAAGCGCGGATATCCACCCGAGCTGTCCCGCAAAGTTATTTCCACATAATGCTGCAAGCTACCGGTAATGGGGCCTTGCGGAAAATACAAGGGGTAATAGAGTGTAGCGGTGTCACTTTTAAACAAGGGTTTATTGGTGTCTACCACATAGGTGGTCAAGGTGGCATAAACAGTAGTATCGAGGCCGGCATTTTGCCAGTTCACTTTGCCCTTCCGGCCTTGCCAGCGGTTGGTGAAGGGGAAATAAGTACCTGAAGTTTTGTAAATACCGATGGAGTCATTTTTACGGATACCGTACAAATCCACATTTTCGCAAACCAGCAACGCCTGTCCGGAAGAGTCGACGAAATCAAAATGCCATTTGCCGCCGCGTACTTTCCAGGTAACGGACCCACCCTCGCCTGTTTTCAGGGCATTACTTCCCATAAAATCGGCCGAGAACTCCAGGTAAAAACTAATCGGTTTAGTCTTTCCCAGGACGGAAGATTTTAGCGTCTTTTCAGTTGCCACATGCCAGCGATCGAAAGTAGTGGTATCGCTGTTCGCTTTGGCACCCGTGATGGCGTTGATATAATTTTTGAAATAAGGGAATGCCGATAATTTCAGTTCCCGCATCCGGTTGCTGGCGGCCATGATGCGCACCATATCCGGCTCGGTAAGCAGGGTCAATTTATATTGTTTTTTAAAAACAGTAAACGCTTCGGCCATGTCCGGGCGTTTAGAGGCGTTCATAAAGGCGTCCAGCTGGTTCAAAAAATCCCCGGAATTTTCCGTGAATTTGGTGTCCTGCGCCTGGAGGTTGGAGGTAAACGAAAAACAAACGAAGAGTAAGGCGGTAATTAAATGCTTCATGCCTGGGCTAAATCAAATGAATAAAAATAGTAACGTTGTTGCGGTGGGAGGCCATTCGCAACAACTATTTAAGGACAAAGAAACGGTAAAAAGAACATTACTACTGTCCTTTGGGGGTTTCCACGTCTTTTTTAGTCGCCGGAGTAATCACGTCTGCCGGCACCGGGCGTTTCCGCACTTCTTCGTGGATGACTTTGCCCTCCTTTTTTTCCGCCTGAAATTCCTTTTTACGGGTTTCGCGGTAATATTGCGACAGCGATTTGATTTCGACTGACTTGCCATTGATATGGCGGGAGTAGGCGATAATCAAAAAATCAGCCATATCATCGGGATACGTGACGCCGGCGCTGCGGAGGTAATTGGACAGGCGGGAACCTTCGTAGAAGCACCAGTTGGTGATCATCCAGCGGCCCAGACGGTCGTGCAATTTCAGACAAACACTGTCTTCCGGAATCGTTTTAATAGCGGATTTTGATTCCTCAGTAATGTTTTTGTCTAATTGTAACAGGGCGTCGTCCAAATTTTTTGGAATATACACCCCATGTAACCGGTCTTTGGTGATTCGTTCCTGATAACGTTTCTGGTACTCTTCTTCTGTGTTAGCCGGTCCATCCTCCTTTGACTCGGTTTGTGCAAAGGAAAAAGTGGGCGTCAGCAACAAAAAAAGTGCGCAGCAGCACATTAAAAAAGAATTTATTTTCAACAAAGGAAAAAGCATGTCGTGGCCTAAATTATCGTTATTAGAAATATTTTTAATTCAATTCATAGGATGGTTTGGGCTGTGGCTGGCCAATGAGTTCACCGGCTTGCTATTAACGTCGATCGTTGCCTCCATCGTATTTGCCGTGCTGGTGATTGCCCGAATTTCGGAAGGGATTGAACCCAGCAAGGTGCCCAGGCGGTATTTTCAGGTTATGTTGGTGACGTTTTTTGCGCCGGTACTTGCAGCGGGGATCTATTATTTAATGACGAAGTACTACTAATCCAAAAGTACGATTGCCGCTTTCCGAACGGTTACTGGTTATTGTGTATCTTCGCGGCCAATTTTGATGCAGGGCATCAATAAACACTTAGGTATTGGGTTTGTAACGAACATTTTAGTACCAAGACTTCGATTTCGCTCCATCAAAAGGTCAATAAAGTGTTGTAATAATCGTAAATCGAATTAATAGTAAATCGTAAAATTGCAAATCGGCAACTATGGCAAAGAAATTCTCTATTATCCCTTCCGTTCCGTTTCATGGTGTGGCCGATCGCGGCAAAGGGGTCGGACGTACAGATGAGGGTATAGTGGTATTCGTGGAAGGAGCAGTTCCCGGCGATGTGGCCGATGTATACGTACAAAAGAAAAAGGGTGGCTTTATTGAAGGCCGGTTGGAAAAACTGATTACACCATCGCCTTTTCGGGTGGAACCATTTTGTCAGCATTTTTCAGTGTGTGGCGGCTGCAAATGGCAAAATCTCTCTTACGAAAACCAATTGCAACATAAATACCAGGCAGTTGTGGATGCTTTTGAACGGATTGCTAAAGTACCCGTTGGGGAAATGCAGCCGATCATGGCGGCTCCCGAAGCGACTTTTTACCGCAATAAACTCGAATTCGGATTCGCCAGTAAACGCTGGTTGCTCGACGAGGAACTCAATATTGGTATCGTACCCGGTGGCGGATTAGGCTTCCACAAGGCCGGGGCATTTGATAAAGTGGTGGATATTCATAAATGCTGGCTCCAGTCGGACCTGTCGAATGAAGTCCGGAATGCCGCCCGCAGTATTGGGGAGACGATGAACCTGCCGTTTTACGATCCGCGCCGCCACACTGGTTTTTTACGCAACCTGATGATCCGCAGCACCACGACTGGTGAAAACATGCTGTTATTCAGTTTCGCCTACCAGAACGAAGAGGCTATTGAACTGTATCTCACTGCCATATCGGCACAGTTTCCGCTCATCACGACCATTGTATATTGCGTCAACAGCAAACTGAACGATACCGTTTTTGATCAGGAAATGATTCATTTTAAGGGAAAAGGGTATGTGGTGGAGCAACTTGGCGACCTTAAATTTAAAATCGGGCCGAAATCATTTTTTCAAACCAATTCAAAACAGGCCAAAAACCTGTACGATACGGTAGTGGAATTTGCAGGACTTACCGGCACGGAGAAAGTGTATGATTTATACACCGGCACAGGAAGCATCGCTTTGTACTTAGCGCGCTCCTGCGCGGAGGTGATCGGTATTGAAGAAATACCCGAAGCCATAGCAGATGCGGAAGAAAATCGCGCATTGAATGGCATTTCAAACGCTATTTTTTACGCAGGTGATGTCCGGCACGTACTTTCCCCGGAATTTGCAGAACGCCACGGCAAGCCGGATGTGGTAATTACCGATCCGCCACGCGCAGGCATGCACGAAAAAGCCGTTAAATTTTTACTCGAACTGGCCGCCCCGCGCATTGTATATGTCAGTTGTAACCCCGCTACACAAGCCCGTGATATTCAATTGTTAGATGAAAAATACCGCGTGTTGAAAGTACGGCCAGTCGATATGTTCCCCCATACCCACCACATCGAAAATGTGGCTTTACTCGAACTAAAATAAAATTATTATGCGCGATATCATGGACCTGATCGGCCGGATTTTTCTTTCTGCTATTTTCATATTTGAAGCCTGCGACTCGATCTGGTATTTTGAAAAAACCCAGCAAAGGATGACCTTTTATGGTTTTTCTTCCAATCAGGATACGATCCTTTACTGCGCTATCTTTTTATTGGTAGCGGGCGGATTAATGGTGCTTTTTGGATATCGGTCTACGTTGGGCAGTGCTCTATTGCTGTGTTATTGGATACCTGTCACCTTAGTCGTCCATGATTTCTGGAACGCCCCCAAGGATCAGCTCCGCTTAGAGAGTATCCTGTTTATGAAAGATGTGGCGGTCATCGGCGGCCTGCTCATGTTGATGGGCAAAGGAAGCGGACGATATAGTATAAAGCGGTTATTGGCCACCACCAGGGTGCGATAAGAAGTACAGACAGGATCAGTAATTCCTGCTCCGATTTTATCACACACCTCTACCTTATTAGCAACGTGTCATCAATACTTTTCCATAGGATGGGATTATTTATGACACGTTGGTCTATCGAAGACCCTCTTTTTTCCCCACCTTTCTGCCTTCAACACGAACGCCACAACCCCAGGATAAAACTGGACTACCGGAACCTGCCCGCCGAAAATCACGCAACTTTTTTGCACCAGCGCCTCAACGAAACGTTAAAAAAATTGTTTCCTTTCAAATTAAATATTAAACATCATGTTCGATATGCTTGATATACTCGATAAAGTTGTTGATCCGGAAATTCCGGTTTTAACCATTCGTGATCTCGGTATTTTGCGCGATTCGCGTATATTGGACGATGGAACGGTGGAGGTGACGATTACCCCCACCTACAGCGGATGCCCGGCCATGAATGCCATTGAAGTAAATATACGTGCGGTATTACAGGAAGCTGGTTACGATAAAGTGAAAATAATCACTTCTTTGAGCCCGGCCTGGACCACTGCCTGGATGACGACATCCGGCAAACAGAAACTGTATACTTATGGAATTGCCCCACCAGAAGAGGCCACGACAGACAAACAAGCATTAATGGGGACCAAACGCGTGCTGGAATGCCCGTTATGCCATTCCAAAAATACGGAAATGATTTCGCAATTCAGCTCCACCTCCTGCAAAGCCCTTTTCCGGTGCCTCGATTGCCTGGAACCGTTTGATTATTTTAAATGCCACTAGGGGTTATGAGTTATGAGTTATGAGTCTTTTAGAGTTGGCCGTTGCATTTACCGTGAAGTTGACCGTTGTAGTTGACTGTGAAGTTGACCGTTGCATTGACCGATGGAGTTGACCGTTGCATTGACCGATGGAGTTGGCTGGTAGTTAGCGGTCGTGTTTGCGATAAAATGGTGAGAGTGTTCAAAAAACTGCGTCAGACAAAAATAATCATTACGTTAAGAAATTATTTTTCAAAAAAGGTTTTCTTTCGCGATGAAAAAAAAGAACAAAAAAGTCCTCCAATAATTACCGAACAAACGGATGCGGATTTGATTGAAGGTCTGTACCAAGGCCAAAGTTTGACACAGTTGTTGGCACCGATGCTTAAACGGGTGATTGAAGCTGCTCTGTCTGGGGAGTTGTCTGCGCATATTGCTTCTGAGAAACAAGAAGGGGTTTCGAACCGCCAAAAGGCCTTGCACAAAACCTCCCGGTGCGAAGTATAATAACTAACAAAAAGGTCCACGCTACAGTTCACGCTACAGTTCACGCTACAGTTCACGCTACAGTCCACGCTACAGTCCACGCTACAGTCCACGCTACAGTCCACGCTACAGTCCACGCTACAAGACTCATAACTTATAACTTATAACTCATAACTAACCCTAAAACGCCTCACCAAATGTCAAATAGACCCCTTTTGACCGATAGCCGAAACCGTAATCGGCGCGGATATTGATTTTTTGGGTTTTATCGAGTACCACGCGGAGGCCGGCGCCGTACTGATACCGGGCATTTGCGATTTGAAGAGCATTAAAATCGGCACCCACCAAACCGAACCCACCGAAAGCCACAATGCCCAGGCGCCAGAACAAGAGGCGGCGGTATTCGGCCTGGACCAGCAGTAAATGATTGTCGCGGTATTTACCTTCAAAGTATCCCCGAAATTTCTTAGCGCCACCAATGATGGGCATTTGATGAAAAGGGACATTCCCAAAGGAAAAGATACCGGAAGCATTCAGGGCCCAAATATCCCGTTTGTTGAACGACAAAAATTTAGTAATTTCGAATGAAATACGGCTGTATTTAAAGGTGCTGCCCGTGATCCTGTCTTCTGCACCAATAGTGGCTTCGCAGAGCCACCCTTCCGTGGGATAAAAAAGCGCATCGCGCGTATCATAATTGACCCCAATGCCGAGACTGGAAGACACCCCGCCCTGGTACCCTGTAATTTTTTCTTTGACCAGGAGCCCTTCAGGGTCTGGTTCAAGTTGTGTGAAATTGTCCAATGAATACCGAATGCCTGCATACAGGCCTGGTGTGATTTGCTGGCTGATATTCAACCGCAATCGCGGGAAAATGGCATTATACCGTTCGATATAATCAGGATCAATGTCATTGCCAATACCAAAAAAATAATAGACATACCGGTAATATCCCGCCTCCCCCTGGATCCAATATTTTTGGTTGTGGGGAAACAACTGAAAGGGGAAATATATCAGCAACTGTTTTAACTCGGTATAGGCGAAACCTACGGTAACATTCGACCGCCTTGCCCCCAGGGTGTCTTTCGGAAAATTAAACGTCGAAACCCCGCCCGCACCAAAACTCCACCTGGTATCAGGCGTATAATAAATAAACGGCAAAGCCACTATTTTATACCGAATACCAAGGGCCGGAACACTATCTTGTTTAAAATACAATTCAGAAAGGGTACTTTTTTGTTGTTTCGCCGAAATGCCCGAAAGAAAAATAAGGGCAACCATAATCGATAATATTAACCTTTTTTTCATGACAGGTAACTTGTTTTTACATAAGAGTATATGGGAGTCGGTAGCAATAAAATACAAAGATAGGGCTTGTACCTGACGGATCGCCGAACCCGCAACAAGTCATTTTCAAGAATGGCTGCATAATTATCATCACCAATCCAATACTTCCTTACTTTTGCCCTATGTTCAAAAAAAGTATAATTCTGTTTTCATTAGGCATTATGCTCTCCTGTAATGCTTCCAAAAGTAAATTTACACCCAACCCGGCAGCTCCTGGCTTCAACCAGGAAGGTTCCGACGCCAGGGCTATTCAAATAGCCGATGAGGTCATGCAGGCGCAGGGTGGTCGCGGTGCCTGGGATGCCGTCCGGTATATCTCCTGGAATTTTTTCGGCAGCCGCAAACTCCTCTGGGATAAATTTACCGGTAATGTCAGAATCGACTGGTTGAAAAAATCACAAAATGTGATCGTCAACATCCAGACAGGCCAGGGGAAGGTCATGCTGGACAATGTCGTACAAACCAACCCCGATACGATATTGAAATACGTAGAGATTGGAAAAAAAGTTTGGATCAATGATTCGTATTGGCTCGTCATGCCATATAAACTCAAAGATTCAGGCGTCACCCTGAAATATATCGGTGAAGGAAAAACAGAAGCAGGCCTCAATGCCGATATCCTGCAACTCACTTTTGCCGGCGTAGGCGTAACGCCCGACAATAAATACCATATCTGGGTGGATAAAACGGCCAAATTAGTACGCCAATGGGCTTTTTTCGAAAAATTCTCGACCGAAAAACCCAATTTTATAAGTCCGTGGGACGACTATAAAACTGCAGCCCCAATTCCCGTGATGTTCTCCGGCAGTCGCGGAAAAGACCGCTCCCTCGAACCTGTTGAAACACCCAAAGAAGTCCCGCCGGGCACTTTTGACTTTTAATCGCAGCCTAAATATATAAATATGACCATATTAGACGGAAAATTACTTTCAGAAAGAATTAAACTGGAACTGAAAGCACAAGTGGATATTATCCGCGAGCAAGGTGGAAAAATCCCGCACCTCGCAGCAGTCCTGGTGGGCGATAATCCCGCCAGTGAAGTGTACGTCAGCAGTAAAATCAGGAGTTGTGAGCAGGTGGGTTTCCGGAGTACCATGATTCGCCGGAATGCCGACCTTTCACAATCCGACCTTTTGAAAATTGTCCAGGACCTCAATCAGGATCCCGAAATAGACGGTTTTATTGTGCAACTGCC
>JBILHQ010000337.1:0-4477 GCA_044350415.1 Saprospiraceae bacterium
TTTCTTAAACTGTAAATGGATTCTAATTGGAAGGTGGAACGGTAGCACCTTTCATAGTCTTCCAACGCTTGTTCGGGGTGTAAAGGTAGCCTGCTGTTGCCTCTTAACAAGTATAATTTGCCGAGCGTATCTAGCCGGCTGGTTTCATTACCTGCTGGAAATGCGGATGCCGATTCTAATAAATCAATGCCTTTTGTAAAATACTTGCCAGCTTCAGTTCCTGAACTGCTACTCTCAAAGACGCCTATTTTTTTGTACAAATCAGCCACTTTTAAGGTGATTTTTTCCGTTTCAGTCCTTTCTCCCCCGCCATTGGCCTGCAATTTTTGAGCAATGGCAAGTGCGCCTTTGAGCCGTTCCAGTTGGACCACAAAAGGAACACGGTAGTTGTCGGTGGATTGTTGCAATAACTGAAATAGTTTCCAGCGTTGATAAGTGGGGTCGCCTTTGAGGAGTTGCTGCAAGTACAAGTCTGCATCACTTTCCGCACAAAATGATTCACTAAAATATTGAAAATCTTTAAAAACTGCACAAACTAATTCCCGCTGGTCAGGTCCAAGATTGCCATATTCATTGAATTGAGTCAATTCATCACTCACTTGATACACTACGGTATAGTCCTGATAGTCGCTTTCGCTTACTTTCTTAAAATTGATCATCCAATCAATATATAACCTGGCTGCGGTTTTTAAATCTTTTCGTAGCAGGGCAATATGCCCACTTGCCCGCATCAAAGGGAGTGCCGATTTAAATTTGGAAGCGACATCCAGTTGTTTAATTACCAATTCTGCTTCATCCAGCTTATTGCGCTGCAGGAGTTTCCACAGGTAAATATCGTACATGGATAGCATCGTGGTTTTTTGCGCTTTTTTGGATTCAGGGTCCAGCAGATCGTATAAATCAGCGGCTCTTTTGCAATAGTTTTTCACTTCATCAATCCGATTGCTATATCTTGCCTGACGGATAAAAAAATTAAAAAAGGCGTAAATCAACGGTTGATCTCCTGATTTAGCCAGTCTGGTGAAGTTACCTTCATATTCGAGGGCTTTATCTAAGTCCCAATGCCCGATTTGTTCGGGAGCAAAGGCCACAAGTTGACCGCCTTTCAAACTGATTTGTTGTTGTATATGCTCGATATTGAGGTCAAAATACTGCACATTCTTATTGTTAGTAACTGCAATAAGTTGGTCGCCACCGTGAACAAAAGCTAACCGGGTAAATACGTCATCACTTTGTTCGTTTTTTTCATACCTGGCAACCAGGTGAAATAGTTTCTTGCCGGTGGTGGCATCACAGCAGGCAATAGTTCCATCGGAATAACCAACGGCAATTATTTTTGCTGTGGGATGCCCGGCAATAGCCTCAATAAAGACGCCTTTCTTCTCCCTGATGGAAGCACTTTCGTCGGTTAAATTATTGGTATTAAAAATTCTGACGCTGCTGGCATCCGTGAAATAAAGATGCTCACCTGAACTGTTGGTACTGATACCAGCGGTAAATACATTTTCCATCCGGATTAATTCGAGAGGCCTTTCCGGCGATTTAAAATGCCAGATCTTGGGGATACTTATTGATCCGCCTCCTTCGCCTTCTTCCTGAAAGCGTTGTATAATCAGGGCGTCCTTTGTAGGGATAAAACAAATTTGGCTGATGGAGGCGTCAAATCTTCTGCCTGCAATATGTTGAATTTCATTGCCTTGCAATTGAAAAATATCCAAAGAGTCATACTCAACTGCGTACACAAAATATTGGCCGGTATAATCAAACAGGAAAAGCGGTTTGGAGAATTGCGTCCTGTTGATGGTGAAGTGTTTTTGGTGGTTGTACAAAAAAATAGCATTTGTGTCGTAACTGGAGACTGCAATCCAGCCTGTATTCGACACTTCTGCGATGATTTCGTAGTCGCTGAGGGCTGGTATATTGCCGAATCGCTCCAAATTGTTATTGACAGAATAGTACTCTGCCGGAAGGCCTTTGGTGCAATTTGCCAGACTGGAGCCATCTTCACTACAGGTAACATATCCTGGAGCATTGAATATCTTCTTGAATTTTCCTGAGAAATTCCCGGAGAGTCGCCATAATTTTAGTAAACCCCAGCCATCTGCTACCGCCAACCATTCATCCATATTATTGAAGGGGTCTTCCGAAATGACCATGGATGCACTTTTCCCCCAATGGGCATTGGTAAAATCATCAAGGTGGATCGATTGTATTAAACTATCGCTCCGTTGAAAATACAATGATGGCGAGGCTACATTATCCGAAAGCCATACTTTTTGCTCCGACAGCAATATGCCTTTCTGAATTTGTCCGGGCACACTGGAATAACTACCGTTGCTGTAAATTACAGCACTATATTGAAAAGTGTCATACCTGCTGGCTGTAATAATATGGTCGCGGCTATTGACCATTATCCGGCTTTTTTCCGTACTGGTCAATCCCTGTGGTGGGAAATTCAGGGCTGTTTTAGCCAAAAAAATCCAACCGGTTTTGCCACTCTTTTCACTTACGGGTTGGTAAAACGCAACACTGTCGTGCCGCACCAGCCAAATATGATTATTGGCAAAGCCCATACAAGCAGGAGGACTGGATACCCTGAAGGCGTTTTTGTCAATACTGGTAGTTTGTATCTTGGTACTTCTTTTTTCTTTTTGTTGGTTTGGGGAATTGTCAAAAGCGTTACTCATGACAGACATCTGGCTTTGATCAAAATAGAAAAATGTTTTACTATCAGATGAAAAACAATAAGCGTCGGTATTGAGGAGATTGGGAAAAGGATATTTTTTACCGTTTTTGATCAATAAAAAGGCCGTTGGCGAATGGAAAACCATGGTCTCTCCATCGGGAGCAAGGTCAAAATCCCGCATGGTGGAGTCAATTTTGGTGGCCCGCAATAAAGCAAATTCCGGTGCTTTCCATTCATACAGTTCATGCCTTTTCAGGGAAAACGCAAACAGGTGGATTTCTCCTTTTGTTTCGGAAAAATGCACAGTCATGCTATCACCTTCTTCTGTGTGCATGAGTTCATAACAGAAGGGTAAAATGGGTTGTATTTTTTGGTCTGAGGCAGGGGCTTTTTGTTGCCAGGCATCAAAAATAGCTTGGAGGCAATCGGGATTATCCTCATTAAGAGGCGAGATATAATCATTGGCAAATTTGGCCAGCCGGTAGGCAGTGCTGCGGTCGTTTTTTCGGAGCATATCCTGCGCGTCATTAGCCCTGTTGGAGGCAATAGCTTCCCGGGCCTGTCTGATGGCTTTGTCCCGTTCTGCCTGCAAGGCTGCTTCTGCGGCGTCGGCACAGGCTTTTATCGCCTCATTCATCTCATTTCGATCTTTTTGTGTGGCGTCACGGCATAATTTGGCCGATCTGTACAGTTTGCTGGCATCCTCCCAACATCCCTTGGCGAATGCTTTTTTCGCTTCATCGCTGGTGATCTTGAAGCAATCGGGGGCGTCATTCCGCTGGAAATCTTTCCCGGGCGTATAGCATTGCAGTCCGGTATTTCCGGCTTTTTGTGCATGTACAAAGGATATCGGCACCCAGAAGGCGCACATCATTACAGTAGCTTGGAACAGTTTTTTTGACATCTTAATCAGTGGATATTTCCGATTTTAATTTGCAAATTTAGTGTAAGGAACGGGAAAAAGAAATAAGGATGTAAACGTTTGTTAATAATAATATAGTTAAGGGAGACCCTTCCTACTTTTGCACGTTCTTTAATAATTATTTATCGTTTGTACAATGTTAAAAAACAGTATTTATTCTTTAATATCTTTTTTTGCCCTGCTTATCCCGGGGTATTCCAGGTTGAACGCACAAAGCAGCGCTCCCGACAGCACAGTAATTGAAGTGTTTGCAGAGGGTGTTACTGCAGGAAAAATCAAATTAATCGCTGTACTCGGCGATCAGAATTTTATTATCGATTCTTCTGTGGTTGATGCTGTTGGGCATTTTACTGTCCGCAGGAAAAAAATACTGCCTGCGGGTTATTATTATTTTCTGTTACCGAATGGGAAGAACTTCTCTATTTTGCTCGACAAAACGGAGCAGTTTTTTACACTCAAAACCAATGTCCAGGATTTTGCGGGTACGATGCAGGTGACAGGATGCCTCAATACCGATTTGCTGTACCAGAATTTCCGCTTCCAGGGAGCCCAGGAGCCCGAATTAAATCAATTGACGGCGACGATGAAAAAATTTGCGATCGCTTCGCCTGAGTACAATGCCGCCAAAACAAGACAGGAAGAATTGGTGGCTGATCGCAAGAAACACCTCCTGGCCATCTATGATAAATACCCCACTGCTTTATTTTCAAAATTTAAACAGGCAGGACAAAATCCGGATTTTATGGAATTTCGAAAAAAAAATGGCGATATTGACACTATTCGGCAGATAGTTTATTTTAGGGATCACTTGTGGGATGGCGTTGACTTTAATGATGAACGGCTGATTCGTACACCGGTAATCGCCAATA
>JBILHQ010000171.1:0-13669 GCA_044350415.1 Saprospiraceae bacterium
TTAAAAGTAACAAGGAAAAATATTCACACCTTTATAAATCCTTGAAGGAAAAGTTAAATTGATTCCTGCATCGCGATTCGCCGCTGCAAACATAATATTATACGATTAAATATTGTCAAATTTTTATTGCTCTTTTTTTTATGAAATTTACATTTTGGGCCGTTTTTTATTTAGCAGTCTTGTTTTCCGCTTGCGAATCGCCTGAAGAGGAAATCGCCAGACAGGCTGAAATGGCTAAAAAACAGAATAACGATGCAACGCTCTCTATGCCTGATGGAATGGCAGTTTTCCGAAAAAACTGTGTGCTTTGTCACGGTGCTGATGGCAAACTCGGCGCAAATGGCGCTAAAGACCTTTCCTCTTCAGTATTGCCTGTGGACAGTCGTATTCTTATTATCACCAATGGAAAGAATCTAATGACTCCCTTTAAAGCTGTACTCTCGGAAGCGGCAATTAAAGCGGTAGCGGAATATTCTTTGACCCTGAAAAAATAATGAAAAAAGTCTGTAAAATCCTAGTGGTCTAACCCATCAATTAAGACTTGACAGACCACTAGTCAGTTCTTAAAACACGCCAACTGATAAGTAAGGTCTGATCTTTGCCAACCAATCTGGTTTCAGTTCTGGAATTTTCAGTAAATCGTCCAAATTTCGGAATTGTCCGTGTTGCTCGCGGTAGGCAACGATCCATCGAGCATGTTTGGCTTCGATATAGGGATGCTCATTCAGGGTTTGGAAATCGGCGGTATTGATCGAAATCCGCCGAATTTCAGGTGGTGGACAAATCAGATAGGGCTTGGCTTTTTGGAAGATGCTGTCTGGCAGGTAACGCGTTTCAGCTACCTGATCCACAGTGACAAAACCACCTAACCTGTCGCGCCAACCGAGTATTTTTCGTGCCCAGCCTTCCCCGATTCCCGGGAGATTAACCCATTGAGTCGTTTCGGCGTTGTTGATATCAATGGCCGCAACAGGTGCTTTTTTCGAATAACCACCACTATATGTTGCTGGAGCACTGGCTGTTTCCGTTTTAGAGGGGAGCAATACCAAAGGCAGCAGTCGGGAATAATCGCTTTCTGAAAGACTATACAGGCGTTGGATATCTTCCTTAAACCGGAATCTTCCCCCTTTTTCAAGGTAGTTTAACCACCCAGAGATGGTTTTGGGAGGCAGGCCCAACTCTTTTAAGTGGTTGTTGGTCACTAAGTTAGGGTCAAATTTCGTTAAAGTAACCGGATCATTGGCTGGTTTAATTGCCGGTTCATCCTTTTCCCAGTCTGGTGCTTCTGGTTTACTTTCCTGTAGGGAAATCCAGGGTTGGAGTCGTTGAAAATCGCTGGGAGGCAGCGTGTAGATTTTGGCCAAATCTTCCGGTTTTCTGAAAGAACCACCTTTGCTGCGGTAATTCAGGATGCTTTTTGCCGTTTTTTCGGAGAGCCCGAGGGCAATAAAATCATCCAGCGTTGCTGTATTGGGGTTAAAGTGGAATAGTTTGACGGTTTTGGCATTATGCTCAGGTGGTATTTCTGTTTTTAATCCGACAGGCTGCGCCTGTGCCGGTGTGGCTAAGTTGTCGTCATGGTGGGCAAAAAAGCGGAAATAAAATCGGGGAACGGCCAATAATGCTAAGCAAAAAGCCAGCAAAAAAACAATGCCGTACCGTTCAATTTGGGTAAAATACAGGTAGTCCCAGAGAAATTTTTTCAATTTCATGGCAGAGAAATTTTACGGTGAAGAAATAATTACTACAAAGGTAAGGGAGTTTTTTGATTTACGATTAATTCGAATTGCGATTTACGATGAGTACAAGATTCCGGCAATTACCTCCATTCAGCAAGTGAACAACGGAACCTTGTAATCATCGCAATTCGAGTCCATCGTAAATCCTTAAGCCGGCCTTGTCCGCAATCCCTCATTAATGATTCCCATTACCCGTTCCCTTTCGGCTCCAATGATCGGAAGTCTTGGTGCCCGGACGTTTTCGGTACCGATGCCGGTCATGGTTTCTGCGAGTTTGATATATTGAACCAATTTTGGATGAATATCTAATTCCAGAACCGGTAAAAACCACCGGTAAATAACCAGTGCTTCTTCGATTTTGCCTGTTTTTACAAGGTTGTAAATAGCTACGGTTTCTTGTGGAAATGCGCATACGAGACCGGCAACCCAGCCATCGGCTCCCATCAGTAATTCTTCCATAGCAAGCGTATCGACACCACAGAGGATTTTAAACCGATCTCCAAAGCGGGTTTTCATTCTCGTTACATTGGAAATATCCCGGGTACTTTCTTTGATAGCTTGAATATTGGGTTGTTTGGCAAGCACTTCAAACATATCCGGGGTGACTTCAATTTTGTAGTCCACCGGATTGTTATAAATCATGAGCGGAAGAGAAGTTGCTTCGGCCACCGATAAAAAAAAGTGAAGGGTCTCCCGATCGTCGCTTTTGTACCTCATAGGAGGCAGAAGCATAAAGCCTTCAGCACCGGCAGTTTCACCAGCTTTGGCCAAGGCAATGGCTTGTCGGGTGGAGCCTTCTGCGATGTTCATAATAACGGGTACTTTACCGGCTACCTGTTCCCGGGCGTACCGAATCAATTCTAATTTTTCTTCATTTTCAAGGGTGCTGGCTTCGCCGAGTGATCCTCCAATTATGACGCCATGAACGCCTGCGTTGAGTTGTGCCTGAAGGTTGTGGCCGAACGCCGGGAGATCAAGTTGATCATCAGCGGTAAATTTGGTGGTAAGTGCGGGATAAACCCCAATCCAGTTGAGCATAGGTATACAATAATTGGCCCGGTTTTTTTAGTCCGGGCAAGTTAGTCACAAGTCATTTAGTACCGTGTAAGACGACAGAAGGAGTGCAAACAATGGTATGGCCTTCTCCAAATGACCATTTTCCTGCCAAAGTTCGTTCGTAGTAGTTTTGTAGCAAATATTCCAGAAACAATTCTCTGGAAATACTTCGGGCACCGAGGCTGAGGAGGTGATTGGTCTCCTGTTGACAGTCAATCAAACGATATCCGGTATTTTTCAAGGCACGGGCAAAATGGATGAATCCTGCTTTGGAGGCATTCGGGACGCGTGAGAACATACTTTCGCCGTAAAATATTTTCCCAAGAGATATCCCATATAAGCCGCCGACCAACCGCTCCTTTTCCCAAACCTCTACGGAATGTGCAATACCCATTTCATGCAATTGATTATAGCCCCTGATAAATGCATCGGTGATCCAACTGCCGTCCTGGCCTTCGCGTGGCGTACCGGAGCAATTGCGCATTACGGTTTCAAACTGTATATCGAGCGAATACCTGAATTTGTGCTGGTTGAAAATGCTGTTCATGCTTTTGTGCACCTTCAATTCGTCTGGAAAAACTACACAGCGGGGATCAGGAGAATACCAATAAAAAACACCTTCATCCTCAAACCAAGGGAAAATACCATTTTGATAAGCCAAAATCAATCGCTCTGGGCTGAGATCGCCTCCAATAGCCAGTAATCCTCCCCGTTCAGCCAGGTAAGGTGCGGGGAAGGTAAGTTCTTTTGGATCGAGTCTGAAAACAGGCATTGAAAGGAGGTTGCCTCAAAAGGCAGTGGTGGATTTTATTACAGTGTGGCGCGAACTTGTTTTACCCATGTTGCCGACACATCAAAGCTATCAGCAATTTGCTGGTCCGTCCAGCCAGGATGTTTTTTTAGGAAGGCGATGAGGAGCTTTTCCATTCCTTTTTCTAAACCTTTCTCCATTCCATCCTCGTAGAGTTGTATCAGGTAAGGCTTTACCACTAATTCCTCTGAGGAGGCTAATGCAGTATCCATATCTTTCATTTTTTCGTTGAATTTGTCAGAAGTGCGGCTCATATAAATTGCTGTCGCCTGAAATATTTCCAGGTTAATACTTTGCGACATTGACCCTGGTGCAAAAATAATGATTTTTTTCCAATTTACGTCAATATACGATTCATCTCTGCTGTGTTTTAGGGCCAGCAGTATATTCCGAAGCAATAAATAACTTAAATTCTCAATTGTTTCATCTGGTAAAGCATTTATGTCGAGTAAAATATAATTAAACGCAGGTATAAACTCCAACAATTCTTCCGGGGCATCGGGGAAGAGGATCCGGGGTGTTTCTTTAATTATGGGCGTGGTGCCGTGATAAATCAGTACCGGAACGGTAAGCGAAAGCGCATTTCCTTGTCTGGTATTGTTATGCCAAATATTGGAAATATAGCGAATGAGTTGGGCCTTGATTGGCGTATCAGGCTTTTCGCTTTTATGCTCAAATATCAGGGTGACTTGCATTGGGGCACCATCGTTAGTCAATCCCGTATAACAAATATCCGAGAAGTGCGACCGCAACCGGGCATCGATAAATGATTGATTTGAGTTCCAGTGAACTCAAATCAATTCTGGAACAAGTAGCAGGTTCCAAACAAAATGCGAGTAATTCTAAAACGACCTCTTTTGTTTGTAATACAAAGCGCGCATATTTATCGTGCGGTTGATGTATAAAGGATAGTGGATCAAGCTTCTTTTTACGGTGCGGTTTTGATTTAATCTTTGCCATAGGATGGGCAAAGATATATTAAATTTGAAACAATAAAAACTTTTTGTTTTTATTTTGAGTTTTGCAACTGTACAGCCGCCTTTGGCGGAAAAACCTTGAGCGTTTTATTTACTTTCATGCCGCCAGAGGCGGCTGTATAGTTACTAAGTTTTTTACTGCTGGTTTTTTATAAAATATGTTTTGCCGATTTTTTCCAAAAAAACTGCAGATAAACCCAGGCACCGATACTGATTACCCCTGCAGTGATAAACGGCAATTGCATCCGGTCAATTTGGGAAGCAAAATACCATCCTGAAAATAAGGCTCCGCCGCCAATTGCAATTTCCAATGCAATAAACATAGTGGATAATGCGCGTCCCCGCTGCGAAGGCCGGCTGAGATCTATTGTCCAGGCATTGATGGCAGGAGAAAATATACCATTCCCAAGCCCAAATACGACACTGCCGAGATAAAGCATCCACGCTTCATGCGCATATGCAAGGAGAAACATCGACAAGGCAATGACCCAAGCCGAAAATTTTAATACAGGTACCCGGCCAATCCGATCGGAGATCCGCCCGGCAAAAATGCGTGTTGAGGCACTTGAAAGCGTAAATATGGCGAAGAATATTCCCCTGTTAGGTACATGCAGGTTGTCGCTCAAATCGGGCACAAGGGTTAGGAGTACACCGTAACTTACATAACAAAATAACATGACTATCCCCGCAGGAATAGCATCCGGATCAAAAATGTCGTCTTTGCCGATTTTTAGTAATTGGAAGGCGAATGGCTGTTTTTCTTTTAAGGTCTCCGGAAGCCTCAAAAGTACCATTATCGATCCAAATGCCAGTACTGAAGAGGTGTAAAACATCATATCGGTGCCAAAGCGTGAGGCGATGTAACTGCCAAGTAGTGGCGAGGAAGAGGCTCCCAAACTCAAACAAATACCTAAAATGCCCATCGCCTCTCCCCGTTTTTCAGACGGAACCACATCGGCAACATAAGCAGCCGTTGCAGTTGGTTTAAAGCCTGTGGAAAAACCGTGCATGAACCGCAAAAACAGAAATCCTGCCACAAAATGTAAAAGGGGATAGCTCAGGCTGCATACCACGCAGGCGATGGTGCCGATATACATTACTGGCAAACGGCCTATTGTATCTGTAAGTTTTCCACTAAATGGTCGAGAAAGGCCTGCTGTTAAGGTGAACAGGGCGATAATCAGCCCTTTGTGCGCTCCCCCTTTCATGCCGTCAAGGTAAGCGGGCAATTCCGGAATAATCATGTTAAAACTTCCGGCAAAAAGGGCGTGGGAAAAGCAAAGTAAAAAAAACGGGCGGGTATAAATACTGGGTGGAATTACAGTGGCAGGCTGGCTTGGGCTCGCCCCGGCACTTCGGGGAAATATACGTGAAATCAATTTCCTGGTCATTGCCATCCGCAAAGGTAATGTGCTGCTGGTGATTTAATATCCCGAAAAAACTACCATATCTTTGCACACGCAGCAATAAGTCTGCATTTTACAAACATCACTATGCCACATATCTCGCAACGCGGGTCAAACGCCCATACTTCCCCAATCCGCAAACTAAGTCCGTATGCCGATGCTGCCAAAAATGCAGGCAAAAAAGTATACTACCTCAATATAGGTCAACCTGATATTATTACGCCACCGGCGGCACTACAGCGCGTCAGGGAAATGGATATTCAAGTACTGGCATACAGCCCTTCGGCGGGCATTCCAAGTTACCGGAACAAATTGCCGCAATACTACCACCGTTACGGCATCTCAGTGACTTCTGAGGATATCATGGTGACCAACGGCGCTTCCGAAGCGGTTTATTTTACCCTGCTGGCTTGTATGGATCGCGGCGAAAGGATTCTGGCACCAGAGCCGATGTATGCTAATTATGTCGGTTTTGCGGAAATTGCGGGCGTTCAAATCAAACCAATCACCTCCTCCATTGAAGATGGTTTTGCATTGCCGGCGATTGCTGATTTTACCAAAGCCATCACGCCTGATGTAAAAGCCATCATGTTGTGCAACCCAAATAATCCTACTGGTGCGGTTTATCCCGAAAAAATGCTTCGGGAACTGGCCGAACTGGCCCTTGAAAAAGACATTTATCTGCTGGTTGATGAGGTTTACCGGGAGTTTTGTTACGGCGAAACGCCGTTTTTCTCAGCCCTGAGTTTGCCGGGAATGGACCAACATGTGGTAGTATTTGATTCAATTTCAAAACGTTACAGTGCTTGCGGTGCCAGGGTAGGGGCAATTGTATCCCGCAACCATGATTTGCTGGCTACTGTGAATAAGTACGCAGAAACCCGCCTGAGTCCGCCTTCCTATGGCCAAATGCTGGCCGAGGCGCTGCTCGACACTGAGGAAAGTTATTTCACGATGGTAAAAGCAGCATATCAGCGCCGTCGCGACTTGTTGTTCCGCCGCCTCAGCGCCATGCCAGGTGTTACGTGTTACCTGCCTGATGGTGCCTTTTATGTATTTGCTAAATTACCGATTGGCGATTGTGACCGTTTTTGCCAATGGCTCCTGGAAGATTTTTCGCTCAATAATCAAACGGTGATGCTCGCCCCCGGAAAGGGTTTTTATGCCACGCCGGGGCTGGGGGAGCAGGAGGTGCGGCTTGCTTATGTGCTCAATGAGGATGATTTGAATAAAGCGATGGATTGTTTGGAAGCAGCTTTGGTGAGCTATGAGTCTCATGGTGTTGACCCGAAATAGCAAATATCTTTTCCTCTTGAGGATTGAAAATACTGTTTTAAAATAAATAAGTATGATCAATAATAACACCCTGGCTTTGCCTGAATTAAATTTTAACCTGGATGTGGCGACGGCTACCTCATCGAAATCTGATTTTGATTTCTTTGAGGGTAAATGAAATCTCCGAAAGTAGAAAATGAAAACAGACTGTGGAGTATTTACTGGGCTTATTTCCAATGAAAGTAAACTTGGCCCACCAGTTCCTGGTTCTTTTTAAAATAATGTTGGGTACTTTTTTACAAAAGACAGGTTCAATGAAAAAATATTCTGGTAGTCTTTAGATGGGATGCAAGAGAACCGGGCAATCCTGTTTGGAGTCAGGCGTTTTCTGACGATAATGGAAAAACGTGGGAATGGAACTGGTACCTGTATACCACCAGAGCAACCCAATAAAAAATCCCGTAATGAGTTGTCTCTCTACGGGATTCAGCACTTCCGGCGCATACTTAACAGGCTAGAGGCGGCCCAAAGCACCAGCCAAAGCGGTAAACTGGAAGGGCCAGGTAACCCATACCCATTCAGGTTTGAACCAAAGGATAGCGACCATAGCGACGGAGCTCACGATGAAAACCATCCAGTCGCGGCTTTTGTTTTGCGTGTATTCTTCTTTGTTGTTTGCCATATTGAGAGAATTCAATTTCAAGATGGCGCAAAGGTAGTATTTGGCAATGAAAAGCGCAGCATCAGCAGGTAATTACTTCCTTTTGTTTTTTCGATTTTTCACCTTGGGCAATCGCATTTTTCTCAGTATTAGTCGTGTTGTTGCGGTCTGGGTTTCAGAAAGTCCGTACTATTGCAGCTTAATTATTCATCAACTACGTAAATAATAAACCATGTTACTATTCTCTATTCCTGATTTTTCATCACCTGAAATATGGATTAGCCTTCTGACGCTGACATTCCTGGAGATTGTACTGGGTGTCGATAATATTATCTTTTTATCGATTATTTCTGCTAAATTGCCCGAAGAAGACCAGCCAAAGGCGCGCAATATTGGCTTGATATTGGCCATGTTTCTTCGTATTCTTCTTCTTTTCGGTATTTCCTGGATAATCAGCATGAAAACACCGCTGTTTACCATTGATTTCCTTACTATTCACGGAGGACTAACTGGGCAAGGGCTGATACTGTTGTTGGGAGGACTATTCTTATTGTACAAAGCAACTTCAGAAATCCACCATAAATTAGAAGGGGTGGAAGAAACCACCGATCCGAAAGTTGGAAAAGGTAAGGCCGCATTGAACCAGGCTATTATTCAAATTGCTCTTATTAATATTGTCTTTTCTTTCGATTCTATTCTTACTGCGGTGGGTATTGCCGATAATATTTGGGTAATGATGATTGCGGTAGTTATTTCTATGTTGATCATGATGCTCTTTTCGGGGTCGGTCAGCAAGTTTGTTAACGAACATCCCACTATTCAAATGTTGGGCTTGGCATTTTTGATTCTGATTGGTTTCTCCTTGATTGCAGAGGCAGCGCACCTGGGCCATTTTCTCGAAGGGGAAGTACCTAAAGGGTACTTGTATTTTGCTATTTTCTTCTCTATGTTTGTGGAAATACTCAATATCCGGTCGTCCAAGAAACGCAAACCTGTTCAGTTGCATGGGTATGGCGAAACAGCGAAGAAAAAAGGATTATTAGACGAAAACCTGCTGGATCAGGAACATACTGTTAAATAAATGATGAGATCTGCAGGATGGTTGATGATGCTTGTTTTTCCGGTATGGCTTCAGGCTCAGGCTGGAGGAAAGTTATGCAAATGGTGGGTCGAACTCAAAGACAAAAAGGATTCACCGTGGTCTGTCGATCGTCCTGCAGAATTTCTTTCTGCCCGTTCGCTGGAGCGAAGAGCCCGCAATGGGGTAGAAGTGCTTGAAGAAGACCTGCCTGTCAATCCGCAATATGTCAATGCTTTGCGAAAGGCAGGTTATGTTATCCACGGCACTTCGCGGTGGATGAATGCAGTGGCTGTTATTGCTGATACGGCAACAGGGCTTCAATTGGCAACATTTCCTTTTGTAAAGAAATTAACTTACCTGGGCAGGGATATCCGGGTGAAAAATGCACCTAATCGCCTGGATAAAAGGCGCACTATCTTCCCTCAAAACCGGGAACCAGAGGCCAAATTTGGCCCTTTAGGATATTCCGCCATTAATCTCAATCCATTGCAGATGCCTTTTTTGCATGATGTTGGGGCTAAAGGAGCAGGGATTTGGGTGGTAGTGATGGATGGCGGCTATATAAATGTAGATACGATGCCGTTTTTCGACAGTATCGCATATAATGGTCGCCTTTGGCCGGGTCCTGATTTTGTGGAACGAGACAGGGCTGTATACGAAAGTGCGCAACACGGCACCTCGGTATTGTCTGTCATGGCCTCCAATTTGCCGGGCTATTTTGTAGGCGGCGCTCCGGATGCAACCTATTTTTTGTTAAAAACGGAGGATACAGGGGGCGAATTTCCCATTGAAGAAGTCAACTGGATCATGGGTGCTGAATGGGCGGATAGTATTGGGGCTAATATTATCAATGCATCGCTGGGCTACACTTCTTTCAGCGATACATTATTGAGCCACAAGTACCTGGAACTGGATGGTCAAACCGCTATTGGCTCGAAGGGAGCGACAAAAGCAGCCCGAAAAGGAATGATTATTTGTAATAGTGCCGGTAATTCAGGTGATGAACCCTGGCATTACCTTGGCGTGCCCGCCGATGCTGAAGGTGTGGTAGCCGTCGGTGCACTCGACTCTCAAACGGATAAACTGGCATCCTTCAGTTCTCATGGCCCAACAGCTGATGGCCGTATTAAGCCTGATTTGTCAACGCCGGGGATGAATGTAGTCACTGCCGGAGGAGTGGGTGATGAATTGACGATCTCCGCAGGCACCTCTATCGCTTCTCCAATATTAGTGGGTTCTATCGCAGCGTTGTGGAGTGATTTCCCGGATGTGCCTGCGGAGGACATTCTAAATGCGGTATTTGCCACTGCCGACCAGGCAGGGAGGCCTGATAATGACCGTGGATACGGTATGCCGGATTTTTTTCGTTCCTGGAAACGCCTCAACGGATTGATGGGCATCACCAGAGAAGGCCTTTTTGGGTTTGATTATGTTACAGGCAAGCTGACGATGTTGCTTTTTTATGAAAAACCTGAAGACGGTGCAGTATTTAAGGTGAAAAATATTTTAGGACAAACTTGTGTCACCGGAAAAATTCAGGTCAAAGGCAATACTTTAAAGGTGATAAAGGCAATAGGATTGGCGGAATTGAAAAGTGGATATTACCGTTTGGAAATCAACAGACAAAGTTTTGGATTCGGTATGTGATTACAATTTCAGAATGTCACCGTAATCAAACATCATTGTGTTTTCTCTTATTTCCACCGCTTCCGTAATTTGGGCTGGTGTACGCGCGCCAACCAGCACGCCATCGATATCTGGCGAAACTAAGGCATATAACAGGCCCAGTTGATTCATGGTGATGACTGGAGGCCGCACCGTTATGGTATTAAATTTGGGCAGTGCTGCTTCTATTCCTGCTATTCTTGCTGCATAAATTTCATGAGCACCGCCACGGCGTGCAAAAGTACTATTGGAATGATATTGTCCGGAGAGTTTCACCCCGCCGGCGTTAATTCCATAGGCTAAAAAACGGTGATGTAGTTGAGCAGCTGTTCTAAATGGAGCATATCGTTGGAGGTCGCTTACAAAAACATTGTGTTTTACCTCAATGTCAAATGATAAGCCGTATTGGGCATTAGCGGCGGCGTATAATTCCGGGTGTTGAATGCCGGAAAGTCCTGGAACGATGCCTTTTTTATTCAAAATAGCCAATGCATTAAGTGATTCTCCGATGTCATCCAGGTTGTCTCGATTGTCCCAGTGCAGCATAATTCCCGATAAATTACCCCCGAAAAGGCGGCTGTATTCATCATCCATCATCAGAATAAACGATGGCGACAGGTTGATCTCTGGTCCGCGCATGTTATCCATACTGCCCACTTTCATGGTGATGGACAATTCATTTTTTAAGCCATGGGCATCAATAAAATCTTTTAAAATACCCTCTGACGCCCGAAAATCTTCGGGAATCCGGTTAATTGGATAATTGGTAGCCGCATCAATTTCGCGCAGTCCAGTCTTTATCCATGCTTCCAAAAGGTGAAATGCCGTTGGCCGGTCGGTTCCCCAGCCCCATTGTGCGGTACCCAGTATGAGTGGTTTCATAGGGCAAAGGTAGACAAAATCAGAGGTGAGCAAGCGGCCTTTCGACTGCTCATTTCATAACCACGCCCATTTCTCCTGCCCATTGCCGCACGTCGCGCCGGTCTATAGCCGCCGCCATCAGTTCGGGGAAAAGGTCGGGTGTGCAGGCAAACACAGGAATACCCAACTCGGCGAGTATTTGCGCGGTGCCACGGTCAAAGGCTGGTGCGCCTTCATCGCTGAGCGACAGCAGGCTAATCATTTGCACCCCCGACTGAACAAGCAGGGTACATCGCTCCATCATTTTTTGTTGATTACCTCCTTCAAATAAGTCAGATAAGAGCACCAGTATAGTATCTTCTGGCCGGGTAATTAATTGTTGGCAATAAGACAGTGCGAGATTAATATCGGTGCCGCCACCGAGTTGTACCCCAAAGAGCAGTTCCACGGGGTCGTCCAGATGGGCCGTCAAATCGACAATATTGGTGTCAAAAGCGATAAGTTGCGTTTTTACGCCAGGTAATGATGCTAATACTGCTCCGAATATTCCCGAATATACCACAGATGACCCCATAGAGCCACTTTGATCCAGGCAAAGTATGATATCTTTGACAGCCCGGCGGTTTTTGTGGCCGTAGCCAATTGCCACTTCCGGAATAATAGTTTTGTAAGCAGGCTGGTAGTGCTTCAGGTTTTTTTTAATAGTGGCATTCCAGTCAATGTCTTTTAGTCGGGGATGTCGTTTCCGGATTTGTTTATTAATAGCACCAGATACTGCCTGGATAGTGCGTTGTTGTAATTTATCCAACAATTCATCGACGACTTTTTTGACGACTTTGCGGCCTGTTTCGCGGGTTTGTGGGGGCATCAGATGTTTTAGCTCCAGTAATGTAGCTACTAAATGCACATCGGGCGTTGCTGCTTCCAGAATGACAGGTTCCAGCAGCATTTTTTTCTGAAGGCCGGGCGTGCGCAGGGCGTCGCGTTGCATGACTTGAACAACTGGCTGTGGAAAATAGCGCCTGATATCGCCGAGCCAACGGGCGATGGCCGGACTGGAACCTTCCGAGCCGCCTTTTTGATTGCCATCATATTTGAATTTTTTTCGGCGTTCGTACTCGTAAAGGGCCTCCATAGCACCATCAAGACCAGCAAGGTCATTTGAGAGCGGAGCGTCGGTACCATCCGATTCGCCCCCACCAAGCATCATGCGCCAACGGGTAAGTGTATCCATAGTTCTACGCAACAAAGGTGGTACTTCATTTTGAATAATCGGGCGACATTTTCCTGATTTCTTTCAGGGAGGGCTTTTCCTGTTTCGGCACGACATTTTCCTGTTTCAGAGCGGATATAAATCTGTTTTAAGCGGGGTAACTTACCTTTACTATTAGTGGTAATTTTTTTCCGAAGGACCGCACTGTGCATTTTTCGAGGAATTAATGGATGATACGCTCCATTTTTCCGGAAAAATAAAAGCAGAGGCAACCCAATACAATTTTTTTTTCGAATATTCAATTACATGAACGACAACCGCCTCGCTGAGCTCATGAATGGCTGCCGTCGATATGATCGCACTTGTCAAAAAGGGGTTTATGAACTCTTCTACCGGTATGCGCTATCAGTTGCATTACGGTACACCTCTTCGATCGATGAGGGCAGGGAAATCGTGAATGACGCCTTTTTTCAGGTGTTTTCTAAAATTGACCACTACGATCCGGAGCAGCCTTTTCAGCCTTGGCTGCATACGATTACCGTACGGACAGCCATTGACTATTATCGGAAATACCACTTACGCAAAATTACAGTCATTGACCTTGCCGAAATAAAGGAAGTGGCTGTTCAGGATAATGCATTTGCCAGGATAGCAGCGGAAGAGTTACGGACATTAGTTCAACAACTTTCACCTGCATACCGCATGGTGATGAACCTGTATGCCATTGAGGGGTATGCGCACCACGAAATTGCCAGTTTGTTGGGTATTTCGGAAGGGGCTTCAAAATCTAACCTGTTTAAAGCGCGTGCTAAATTAAAAAAAATGCTGGAGCAACAAGAAGATTCCAGCAAATTAATTGGGAATGACTATGGAAAACTTCGACTTTGACCAATTGTTTACTGATAAAATGCGGAAGGCTGGAGC
>JBILHQ010000338.1:0-4476 GCA_044350415.1 Saprospiraceae bacterium
GACTGTTTAAACCACTTACATTTTGGAACAAAAAGGTTTCGGAAAGCGCATCATATACATCGACTGGTGTACTGCCGAGGTCTATTTGAACACTTTTGGCTACATTGTACGAATTGCAGTACAAATAGGTGGGATAGGCGGCACTGCCGAAAAAATCTGTTTTTAAAAGATTGATTTTTAATATTTTATCTACGTTGGTTGACTCGATCATACTGCCGAGATATCCGATAGAACCCGTTCCGTAAAGGGCAAGGTTGGTGGCCGCCCAGTTGCCGCCTAAAGCATCACCGGTGGAATAGGGCGACAGGGATTGCCATTTTTCACGGAGTGCTTCGTACCCCATAACGCGGTCGGGATCATTGACATTGGACCATGCTGAGGCGTCCTGCAGGTTATTGGGCAAAAACCCCGGGTAAAAAAGGCGGGTGGCATTGGCCAAATTGAGCACCCATTTGCCAATAGCCCTGGCAAACCGTTTGTCGTACCGCACCATTGGTACCAATGCCGCAGCTTGTTGGACGCCATTGAGTTGGAAGGCATAATCATTGCCGGCATCATTGGCTTCGCCTACCAGACCAGCAACAGAAAAGCCGCCCCAGGTGCCTGTGATGGTACCCCAGCCGCGCAGTTGTCCTTTGTTGAACGACCAGTTGACCATTTTTTCCACATCGTAACGGGTACCCGTTTCGGCATTCATTTTGGCTGCGGTATAGGTTCCGTAAGGTAATTGGAGTTCATAAGAAGGATTTTCAGTGAGATCACTCAGGAACTCCATACTCCACTCTGCAGCTTTGAGGTATTCTGTGTTACCTGTATTTTGATAAGCATTGTACAATACCCAGGCATAAGCACCGGCCGCTTCCGGCTCATGGACGCCATCGGGATTGGGAATCATAGTTTTGAAATTGAAGGCGCGGTAGTTCATATTGGCTTTTTGCCAGGGCGCATCCTTACCGCCCAAAGCCTTCACCGATGCCAGAAAACGATCGGCAATGGTGGTGAACTGCGCATCGGCATCGCCACCTGCATCGGGGTAAAGATCGTACAACTGATAAAAAAACAGATTGGGCATCAGGTCGTACCACCAATCGCTGCCACTGCCGCCTCCGGCGTTGTTGAGGTATATTTGTTCGCCATTATTTTTGTTGTAAAAATCCTGGCTCATCAGCAACCAGTTTCGTCCAAACTGATTGGTTTTGTCTGCTCCGGCCAACGTCGCCCCTACCAGTGAGGGCAACACATTGATAGCTTCATTGCCCATCGGTGAATTGGTACCGACATAAGTATGCAGGCCAAACGCTGGATTTTGCGGGTAATTCACCCCAGCCGGTTTGGTATACACCAACGGCAGGTACTGACCCGTTTTTTGCAGGTCATATACCAATGAATCGTAGCGTTGCGCTACTTGTTGCCAGTTGCGCAGGTTGTAGGGCGCAGGCTGGTTGGGCATTTGTGCAATGCGCGGAATATCAATCTGGCCAGTTTGTGCGCAAAGTGATGTGGCAACAATGCAGGTAAGTATGGTGGTAATGTGTTTTTTTATTAACATGCTTAAATATGATCAGTAATTCGCATTCTGGATAAGTGTTGGGTTGAGGTCAATCTCCGTCTGTGGCAGTGGAAACACTTCGTGTTTGCCGACCACAAATTCCGGGATTTGCTGAGCGGCAATGCCCCAGCGCACGAGGTCAAAAAAGCGATGCATTTCAAAGGAAAGTTCTACCTGCCGCTCGTGGCGGATGGCTGCGGTCATTACCGTTTGGTCGGTGGTGGTCACTGGTGGCAAAGCGGTAAGTGGATCGGTCGCCTGCGCACGCGCACGCGCACGAACCTGTTCAAGGGGTGCTTGTGCTTCTGACACGCGCCCCAATTCATTGAGTGCCTCCGCTTCCCAAAGCAGCACTTCGGCGTAGCGGATAGCAGTATAATTAATATCGCCATCAGCCTTCTGCGTGACCTCTGCCATCGACTGGATGTACTTTCGGGTGCTGAAGCGAGTGGACGAATACGAATTTTTGTACACCAATCCGAAATACGGCTCATTGTTTGAAGCGATGCTGAATGTCCGGCGCGGATCAGTGATTTCAAACGCATCGACGAGCGATTGAGTGACTTCTGCAAAACCATAGCCTCCATCGAATTTTTTGCTCGCCCACCACTGGTTGAGGGAGTTGCCTACGCCCAGTTCGAGGTTGGTGTGTTGTACTTCCCACACCGATTCTGTATTATTCTGGGTAGTCTTCCGGAAATTATCGGCATAGTCGGGCATAAGTGCGTATACGCCCAAGGCTTTAACCTTCCCTGCATATTCCACTGTTTTTGTCCAGTTTTTGCTGTAAAGTGCCGTTTTTGCGGCTAATGCCAATGCTGCGCCCTTGGTGGCCCTACCCACATTGGTGCCCGTAAACTGATCGGGCAGAAAAGAGGCAGCCTGATCGCAATCGGCAATGATTTGCAGGTATACATCTGCCCTTGGTGTTTTAGGCATTTTGAGTTCAGCGGGAGGCAAAATACGGGTCATCAGGACCACATCGCCATACACCTGAGTGAGCAGGAAATAATAATAGGCCCGCAAAAAATACGCCTCGCCGAGAACACGGTTTTTCAAAGTAGCAT
Source organism: Saprospiraceae bacterium (assembly GCA_044350415.1). Lineage (GTDB taxonomy): Bacteria > Bacteroidota > Bacteroidia > Chitinophagales > Saprospiraceae > M3007. The sequence goes on from JBILHQ010000338.1 coordinate 2,617, forward strand.
CCATGCTGATACCAGGGACGCGTTCCAAAACCGTATTGCATTGGGTAATACCATTGTAATTCAGTTTCCAAAAATCATTGATTTCCTGGGTGCGGGGTGTATAAGTGAAGGCATCCAGTTCGGTCATGCCCGGTCTGGAACCGTCGCCCCCGGTAATGGCCTCATCGGAACATAGCTCACCAAATGCCCAGTAAAAATTATTGTTTTGATTGCTGAACATCAATGGTTGATACGCTGCATTGATGGCCTGTACAGCATCGTCGGCCGACTGGAAAAAAGAGCCGGAATCGAGGGTGCCAAGTGGATCTTTATTGAGAATCCCGGTGCAGTTAGTTGCCAGAAACGCTACCGAAAGTCCAAAGAAAAAGGTATGTAAATGCTTCATAATTGTTTGCCGTTGAATCAGTTTGATTAAAAGCCCATATTTACCCCGAGAATGAAAGTACGCGGTGCCGGCACGGTGCCCCAGTCAATACCTACCGCCAGATCGGAAGAAATATTGAGCCCGCGGGTATCGTTGGTATTGGCCTGTATTTCGGGGTCGAGACCAGGGTATTTGGTCAGAGTGAGGGCATTTTGGGCGGTGGCATATACCCGAAGGCTGCCGAGTGCCGGAATATGCATCCATTTTTTGACATCACACGACAGGGTCACATTGCGCAGGCGGAAATACGAGCCATCTTCCAGGAATCGGGTAGAGGCGCGGCGGTTGCCATTGCGGTCGTCAATGCTCACGATGGGGATTTCGGTGTTGGTATTCGTGGGTGTCCAATGGTTGAGAATGGCTTTGTACGAATTGAAGCCGCGGGCCTGTGCTTCGTAAGCGAAATTACCGTACAAGAAATAAATATCGTTGCCCTGCACCCCTTGTCCCAGTATGGCCAGATCAAAGTTTTTCCAGTTTAAATTCACATTTACGCCATAGATATAATCGGGGAACGGACTGCCGAGATGTGCCCGGTCTTTGTCGTCTATCAGGTTGTCACCATTGATATCGGCGAATTTCACGTCGCCCGGGCGGGTATCCTTATTTTGAAATGCGCTGGCGTCGATCTCTGCCTGCGATTGAAAAATGCCTTCCATTTTCCAGAGGTAAAAGGAACCCACGGGATAACCAGGTTCTGTTTTGGTCAATGGACCATCCGACAGGCCAAAACCGCCAAGAATAGGTTCACCACCAGCCAACGACAACACATTGTTTTTCACCGTAGCAATATTGGCACCTACGCTGTAATGAAAATCCCGGTGGCCATTTTTAAAAATGACAGACAGTTCGAGTCCTTTATTTTCCACTTTCCCTGCATTGGTATAAGGTGGATTTTGTGAACCGCCCGATTGAGGTACAGGAATACGCACCAGAATACCGTCGGTGGTTTTGTTGTAATAATCAGCAGTTATCGATAGCCTGTCTTTCCAAAAACTCATATCCAGGCCGATATCTTTCTGGGTGGTACTTTCCCACTTAATACTGGTATTGCCTGTTTCAACTACTTGTGCTCCCGTAACAATTTGATCACCAAAGGAATATACGCGATTGCCCGTTTGAATCAAAGAAGCATAAGGATAGTTACCGATTTCCTGGTTGCCCAATCGGCCCCAGCTCCCGCGAATTTTGAGGGCACCAACAGATTTGATATTTTCCAAAAAGGGCTCGTTGGAGATATTCCACGCTGCTGCTACTGAAGGGAAGTTCCCGTACCGGTTGTCGCGGCCAAACCGGGATGACCCGTCGCGGCGAATCGCCGCATTGATCACATACCGGTTGTCGTAGGTATAACCAGCCTGTCCGAAATAAGACAATAGCGCCCATTCAGTTTCGATACCGCTTGCGCCCACGTTTTTGATATCTACAGCAATACT
>JBILHQ010000013.1:0-51823 GCA_044350415.1 Saprospiraceae bacterium
AAAATCCTGGTTTTGCACCATTCTTTGCATCACGAGGTTGCGGCGTTTTTGCGAACGCTCGGGATTGCGATTGGGATCGAGTGCTGTAGTCGCTTTCAACATGCCCACTAATGTGGCAGCTTGATCAGGACTAAGGTCCTTGGCTTTTTTATTAAAGAAGTATTTGGAAGCCACATTGATACCGAAGCGATCGCCGCCGAAAGGGACTGTATTAAGGTATAAAGCGAGTAGTTCTTCCTTGTCATAAATATTTTCCAGGCGCATGGAAATGATATTTTCTCTGATTTTGTTAATCAGGAGACTAACGCCCGGAATCAGGTATTTTTTACGGGGATAAAGGTTTTTGGAAAGTTGCTGGCTGAGGGTAGAACCACCGCCAAGTCCTTGTTCGCTGGTTGCCAACCCTTTAAATGCCCGCATCCACGACATCAAATCAATGCCGCTGTGTTCAAAAAAGCGTTTGTCTTCTGTGGCTAAAAGCGCCGTAATCACGTAAGGCGAAATATTTTCCAGTTTAATAGCTGTCCGGTTTTCAATATAATATTTGCCAATCAGCACACTATCCGCAGAATAGATTTCAGTAGCATTAGCCGTTTCTAATGTCCGTAATTCTTCTCTGTTGGGCATGTGCCCCAACAAACCGGACCAAACACCAAAAATCAGGAAGAGCAGCAAATAGAATCCCCCCTTGATGAGACTTCCTGCAATATTAAAAAAGGTGGCTAATACAGGACGGGCCTGACTGAATCGAGCATAACGCGTCCTGACAGGTGCCGTAAATGCCATCCATAGCGTGTTGAGTGGGCGCAATACAGGCTGTAATGGCGACAGTACAGCCTTCCAAACATTTCTGACAGGCTGGGTTACGGCAGCCCACATCCCTTTGATTCTGACAAAAAGGGGGCTCGAAAAGAAGGACTTGGGTCGGTCAAGCATATCGGATTTCTCTCAAAAATTTTGCAAAGGTAAAAAAAACGTGTAAGAAACCTGTTTTATTACTCAGTTTTAACCATCTCCATCAATGCTTTGAAATAATTTTGAATGCTTGAATCAATAGGATATTGATTGTCTCCCCAGCTAATCCGGTTGAACCCATCAGCAAGGGGTACCTCTATATAGGAGTAAGTATTACCAGGGTATTGAAAACCTGCTCTGGCCAATCCCAGTGTTTCAGCAGTCCTGAATAAAGCAGTTGCCTTTTTTTTCTTCACACCGTCCAATCCGCGCAAACCGCCGTTGATCACTTTTTCGAATACTTGTCCGTTTTCGAGCAAGGTATATGTTTTTTCGACGCCAACAATGCCGCCACCTTTTCCAAAACGAATCTGTTCTTTCGGAAGTTGATCAGCAGTGTATTTCGTGTTTTTGCAAAAAATATGCAAAACAGCAGTGGCAAAAAGGAAAAAAACAATAAGTGTTAGTTTCATGATATGGTGTTAATTATCAGTGTGTCAGTTATTAGTTAATTAGTTATCAGTCGTAGATTGTACCTCGAGCGTGTCGGTTTGTGGTAAGTTCGTTTAGTGCAAGGGGTAATCTACGACTGATAACTAATAACTGACACCCTGACAACTGACACTCTAATAACGGATTAACGCCCGCCGCCCCTTTGCCGCACCGCTTCATACAATACCACACCGGCTGCAACACTGACATTCAGCGAGTCAAAATCGGTGGCTTGTGGAATTTTGGTCACCTGATCGGCCATTTTTATTAATTTGGGATGTACTCCATCGCCTTCCGAACCCATGAGTATGGCAGTCGGTAAAGTAAAATCTATATCAAAAACAGGGACCGATTGGTCTGTTAATGCCGTCACTACTACATTTAAACCGGATTCCTTCAGAAAATCCACAGTCGTAAAAATACTGCGTACCCGGCACAACCGCACCCGGGCAATCGCACCTGCCGAAGCTTTCATCGCCTCTTCATTGGCCGGGGCGGATCCACTTTGCGGAATTACTACAGCGTGTACGCCCATTACTTCTGCCGACCTGCAAATTGCACCAAAATTGCGGACATCTGTGATGCCATCCAATAAAAGAATCAATGGCGTTTCGCCTTGCTCGAATACCCAGGGCAGCACTTCTTCCAGATCCAGGTAACTCACCAGCGAAATAAAAGCTACCACACCCTGATGCGCACCTTTCACCATTTTATTGAGTTTTTCCCGGGGCACCACTTGCATCGGGATATCATACTCCTTAGTGAGGTGCCGTATCTCTTTTTCTAACTCTCCGCGTATACCCTGCTGAAAAAAGACTTTATCCACCGCCTGCCCCGCTTTAATCGCTTCTACCACCGGATGATGGCCGTAAATAACTCCTGATGTATTCAACATATAATTTGTTTTTAGTCCCAGGTCAGTTGGGACTAAGTTAAACTTTTTTCCGCAAAATTATTCGCAATTGAATGAAATCCCGCATATTTGCAGTCGATTTTATACCGTAATTATAAAAGTCAATTTTACCGTAATATTTAAAGCCAATCTAATGCTCGTAAAAACATTTGCCGGAGCCGTCCATGGTGTGGACGCCCAAACCATTACTATTGAGGTGAATACGGGAGGGCTTATTGCTGCCCAACAACCAGAAAAACCCTCTTTTTACATCGTCGGTCTGCCAGATAGTGCTGTTCGTGAAGGATATTCCCGGATTGAAGCAGCCCTGAAAAACTCCCGATGGCACATTCCCCGCTTAAAAACCATTATTAATCTGGCCCCTGCGGATATTCGCAAAGAAGGTTCTGCTTTTGATCTGCCCATAGCAATCGGGATTCTCGCGGCCTCCGATTTGATACCTCAAACCGGACTTGATCAATATTTTATTATGGGAGAATTGTCGCTCGACGGTTCGCTGCGGCCGATCAAAGGGGCACTGTCCATCGCTATCCAAGCGCGAAAGCAAAAATTCAAAGGGCTCATTTTACCTAAGATGAATGCCAAAGAAGCTGCTATCGTCAACGATCTTGAAGTGTATGGAGTTGAAAACCTGAACGAAGCGCTGGCCGTGATTGCTGGCGACAGCGATATTGAACCGATGAATCTCAATACCCGCGATGTATTTGCCGCCAATCTGGACAACTACGATGTAGACTTCAGCGATGTGCGCGGGCAGGAAAATATCAAACGGGCGTTGGAACTGGCCGCAGCAGGCGGACACAATGTGATTCTTATCGGACCGCCGGGAGCGGGAAAAACCATGCTGGCGCGGCGATTACCAACCATTCTGCCACCACTTACCCTGCATGAGGCCCTGAATACTACCAAAATTCACTCGGTGGCCGGCATTTTGCCCCACGATGCGGCATTGGTGAGCACCCGGCCATTCCGGGCACCCCACCATACCATCAGTGATGTAGCGCTGGTGGGCGGCGGCTCCGACCCGATGCCCGGCGAAATCAGTCTCGCACACAACGGCGTATTGTTTCTCGACGAATTGCCGGAATTCAAGCGCTCGGCTCTCGAAGTGATGCGCCAACCGATGGAAGAACGCCGGGTTACGATCAGCCGGGCCAAAGTATCGGTGGAGTATCCAGCTAGTTTTATGTTGGTCGCCTCTATGAACCCCTGTCCCTGTGGGTACTACAACCATCCCGAAAAGCCTTGCGTGTGTGGTCCCGGAGTGGTGAAAAGGTATGTCTCCAAAATTTCCGGGCCGCTGCTCGACCGCATCGATTTGCACGTGGAGGTAACGCCAGTTTCTTATGATGAACTCAGTAGCCAGGAACGGACCAAAATAGATAGCTCCGCTATTCGGGAACGGGTATTGCGCGCCAGGGAAGTACAATCACTCCGTTTCACAGGTCAAAATGAAGTGTTTTGTAATGCCCACATGCCCAGCAGAATGGTGCGGGAGGTGTGTCAACTCACCAGTGCCGGGATTACCCTGTTGAAAACGGCCATGGAACGATTGCAACTTTCGGCCCGCGCGTACGACCGGATTCTGAAAGTAGCCCGTACGGCGGCGGATCTTGGCGGAAGTGCAGATATTCGGATTGAGGATTTGGCAGAGGCGATTCATTACCGGAGTTTGGATAGGGAGGGGTGGGCAGGGTAGCAATTTTTTTCGCGCAGATTTTATACAGCATAAAAAAATCCATTGTCTGACCTGGAATAAAAATTCAAACATGAAAATATTAAAAAACAGGTAACTATACAGCCGCCTTTGGCGGAAAAAAGCAGCGATGACTTTTTTCCGCGGGAGTGTGTTCCGTAGCGTGAGGAAGTGATAGATTTTAAAAATTATTGAATCTTCCTATTAAATCGGAGAATTAAGTAGTTTTGCGGCAAGTTTTTTTTTATCCAGTGCTGGAGGCTCCGGCAACCAGCGCTGGTTTTTTAGTGTCTATTACAAAAAAACAGCGTAAAACGGTTTTACAATTAACAGTATGGCTTCATTTAAAACATTGAACAATCTTGCGGGATGGCTCGTATTCGCTGTTGCAGCGATTGTTCTGGGTCTGGCAGCAGAACCTACCGGTAGTCTTTGGGACTGTGGTGAATTTATTTCCGGTGCTTATAAATTACAGGTGGTACACCCCCCCGGCGCACCTATCTTTTTGCTTGTAGGTCGTCTGTTTACCTGGGTAGCATCCATGGTATCGAGCAATCCTGAAACAATTGCTTATTCAGTCAACTTGCTTTCGGCGCTCAGCACCGCATCTGCCGGCATGTTTATCTGCTGGAGTGCGACCATCCTTTCGCGCCTGGCACTGGCAGACCACGAAGGTGATTTGTCGGTGGGTCAAAGCGTTGCTATTGTCGGTGGTGGTATCGTGGCTGGTTTGACCACTGCATTTTGCTCTTCGATTTGGTTTTCTGCTGTGGAAGGAGAGGTGTATGCCATGTCTACGTTTTTTACTTGTCTGACACTTTGGGCAACACTGAAATGGTATGCCCTGCCGAACACTGCAGATTCAGACCGTTGGTTGGTATTTGCACTTTTCGCTGCGGCATTGTCACTGGGGGTTCACTTGCTGAGCTTGCTGACATTCCCGGCACTGGCGATGTTTTACTATTTTAAGAAATCCAAAAGCCACACCGTAATTGGGACCCTGATAGCCGCGTTCGTCGGGGTATTATTCATTGTTGGTATTCAATATTTTATCATTGCAGGTATACCGCGTTTTTGGGCCTGGTTCGACAAGCTTTTTGTCAACTCGTTTGGATTACCTTTCTACTCCGGTATTATCCCTGTATTGCTGATTTTCGCAGGTGTTATCTGGGGCAGTTTGCGGTATGCCCGCAGTTCAGGCAACGGCTTATTACAGCGGTTGATCGTAGCACTCGGCCTGGTGGTACTAGCGTATTTTTCATACGGTACAGTGATCCTCCGTGCTATTGCCAATCCGCCGATCAACATGAATGACCCATCGGACCCTATGCGTTTATTGCCTTATCTCAACCGCGAACAATATGGCGAACGCCCGCTGCTGTTTGGTCCGAGTTTTGAGGCGCAGCCAATTGATGTTACTTCCGAGCCACGCTATGGCCGTGTGGATAATAAATACGCCGTTGTGGATGAAAAAGTAGATTATGTATATGGTCCGGAGAAAAAAACACTGTTCCCGCGTATGGGTGACTACTCTCAGGGCCGTCCAAAATACTATCGCGACTGGATCGACAAAAAGAGCGGCTCCATTACGTTTGCTGACAATATCGAATTCTTCTGGAAATACCAGGTAAAATGGATGTGGTGGCGTTATTTCATGTGGAACTTCTCCGGTCGGCAAAACGGCGAACAGGGATATTTCGCCTGGGACCCTACAGCCGGCAACTGGATTACCGGCTTCGACAGCATTGATGAAGGATGGATTGGCAACCAAAGTGAAAAGCCGGAGTACATGAAAACGATCGATAAGGCGAATAATAAGTACTATATGATTCCTTTCTTTTTAGGGATACTGGGTATGTTTTTTCACTACAAACGCCGCCCGAAAGAGTTTGCTGCGTTGATGTCGCTGTTTATCATTACAGGTATTGGTATCATCGTTTATTCCAACCAGCCGCCGAATGAACCCCGCGAGCGCGACTACGTACTGGTGGGATCGTTTTTTACTTATGCGATCTGGGTAGGGATGAGTGTGCCGTTTATATTCGACCTGCTGAAAAAGTATTTGAATATGGACGGTATTGTTCCTGGAGCGGTAGCCACAGTTTTGGCGCTTTCTGCTCCGTTGCTCATGGTGACGCAAAACTGGGATGACCACAGTCGTGCCCGGAACTACGGCAGCCGTGATTATGCGAAAAACTTCCTGGAAAGCTGCCAGCCCAATGCGATCATATTTACATACGGCGACAACGATACTTACCCCCTGTGGTATTGTCAGGAAGTGGAAAATATCCGGACCGACGTGCGGGTAGTGAACCTTTCTTTGATTGCAGTAGACTGGTATATCGATCAGTTGCGCAGGAAAGTCAACAATTCTGCAGCGATAAAGATGTCCATCCCTGCAGCGCAAATCCGTGGTTCAAAACGGGTGCAAATTCCATATTTTCCACCTCCGGGCGGTGCACAGGAAATGAATATCAGTGATGTGGTCAAATTCCTGGGAGAGAACCACCCTAAACCCACCGGCGGTGGCGGCAAAGATTTCGAATCCTTCCTCCCCACGCATAAAATGTTTATTCCAGTGGATAAAGAGGCCATTTACCGCAACAATATTGTGGCAAGAGGCGATTCTTCCAGAACTGTTGTGGACTCCATTCATATCGATTTGGGTGAAAAAACATCGTATATCATTAAGGACCAACTGGCTATTCTCGACATTATTGCTTCCAATATTTGGGATCGCCCCATTTACTGGGCTGTAACCTGCCGCGAAGACCGCCTGATGGGCTTAGACGACTACCTTCAGTTGGAAGGCTTGGGCTTGCGTTTGGTGCCTGTGAAAGGCCGTACCCAGCAGGAATATGGCATGGTAGGTTCGGGTAGCGTCAATACTGACCTGGCTTATGATAATATCATGAACAAATGGGCCTGGGGTAATTTCGACAAGAAAAACCTCTATGTCAGTAAATCCTATCTACCGAGCTTGCAGACCATGAAACTCAGCATGGTGCGTTCTGCACGGCAAATGACGGTGGAAGGTAAAAAGGACAAAGCCATTGCTATGGCCGATAAGTTTTTTGAAGTATTCCCTGCATTCAACTTTCCGCACGATCAATTCTCCGCATATATGGCCGATGTTTATGCCCGTTCAGGCGCTAAGGACAAAGCCAAACAACGGATTCTTGAAATCGCTACACAGGCAGAACAACAACTCCGCTTCATTAAATCGCAAAATCCTGCTGATCAAGCATCGTACCGCCAGGATATGCAGTTCAGTTTAGGCACCGTACAAACACTGATGGGATCTGCTGCTCAGATGAAAGACGAAGAACTCTCTGCCGAATTAGATAAGATGTTTGATCCGTATATTCCGAAAGGAATGAATCCATCGTTGCCGGGCGTCAGGCAGTAACGATAGGCAATAAACGATAAGCGATGTGCTTAGTAACGTCCTCGCTTTGACCGTTTCTGGTGACTTTTTCACCTTACGAGATGGTTAAAGCTGGGACGTTATCTTTTAAGGTGAGGAATGAGTTTTCGAGGTTAAATAACCCAGGCAAAGACAGGCTTGACTTGTAAATGTTTAATCTTTTTAGTTTTTTAACAAAAATAAATTAAACAAAATAAACTTTTTCTTCCCTACCGGGTTTATAGAGTTGCAACATTATGGATGACTTGTTAATGTTAATCCAGCAATATATCAACAGTTCAGAATAAATTTCGGCTTGCTCTTGAGATGTTAAGTCTGTCAAACGACGCTGATCCTTATTATTTTATTTTCATCAGTTTATTGTTTTCGAAGTGTAGATCTCACACTTCTGGAGTCACTTGCGCCTATGTCATCTAAACAAGTATCTGTTTTCCGGAAGGAACATTTTAACGCTGCACATCGGTTGAATAATCCCAACTGGACGGACGAAAAAAATGAACGTGTTTACGGAAAATGTAACAATTACAATTTTCACGGCCATAACTATGATCTGATTGTCCAGGTGACAGGAGAGATTGATAAAGAAACAGGTTATGTGGTGGATATGAAATGGTTATCAGTGCTGATCAAGGAAGAGATTCTCGATCATTTCGACCACAAAAATCTGAATTTAGATACCGAGGAATTTAAAGATCTGAATCCTTCGGCGGAAAACATCGCCATTGTCATTTACGACAAATTAAGAAAAAAATTAACTTCATCATTAGCATTAAAAATCAGATTGTATGAAACTGAACGAAATTTCGTCGAATACCCTGCCTGAGCTGGAGGATACCATTCTTTTCACTGATGAAGAGATTGGCGACGAGCATATCAGTACAAGTGTGGATACGCCCCTTCGCCCGGATGCATTTGAAATGAGTGACGAAGAAAAAAAGGCTCAAATTGAATATCATTTCCGTCAGATTATGGAAACACTTGGTCTTGACCTTACCGATGATTCATTGAAGGGTACACCCAAGCGTGTAGCCAAGATGTATGTCGATGAGATATTTTCGGGTCTGAATCCCGATAACAAACCCAAAGTTGCGCTTTTTGACAATAAATACCAATACTACGGAATGTTGGTGGAAAAAAACATCACCTTTTATTCCAATTGCGAACACCATTTTGTGCCTATCTTTGGAAAAGCGCATTTGGCTTATATTTCCAACGGTAAAGTAATCGGGCTCTCTAAGCTAAATCGTATTGTTCAATATTACGCCAAACGTCCCCAAGTACAGGAACGCCTGACGATGCAAATTGCAAAAGAACTCAGAAGTATTCTGCAAACAGAAGATATTGCTGTGCTGATCGATGCCAAACACCTCTGCGTCTCTTCCCGGGGAATCAAGGACGAGTCTTCGGCTACAGTTACCTCTTACTATGGAGGCCGATTTCTGGAAGAGAGTACCCGCCAGGAGTTTCTGAAAAATATTGCATTGTAGGATTTGGAACACTGAATGCGGGCACAATTTTTGTATTGTTTAATCTTATTGTACCTTAGCATCCGGTATTTAACCATCTACTCATTCAATATTATTGTTATGCTGCGAGCTGTGCTTCTTGATTTATACAACGGTGAAGAGAACCGCGGAATTCCGATGTTGAAAAAAATATTGGAGAAACATGCTGATGATTTCACTTACGACCATCTTGATGTAAGAGTAAAAAATGAAGTGCCGGGTCTTGAATATGATATTTATATTTTTTCGGGTGGACCGGGCAATCCATTGGAAAATGACAAGCCTTGGTGCGATCCACTTTATGAACTGATAGAATTGCTTTGGGCGCACAATAAAAATGCTGATATTTTAGGTCATTCTAAAAAACACGTGTTTTTTATTTGTCATTCATTCCAGATTGCCTGTCATGTTTTTGGCTTGGGAAAGGTCACCGAACGCAGTCAAATGTCCTTTGGAACTTATCCTGTACACAAAACCCATGATGGGAAAGACGAACCGCTTTTTGCGCCACTCCATGACCCTTTCTACATTGCTGATTTTCGGCGTTATCAGGTCGTTGAGCCGAATAAAGCCCGTTTTACGGACATGGGTGCCCACATTCTCTGTTTAGAAAAACTACGGCCGCATGTTCACCACGAACGGGCAATGATGGCAATACGCTTTAGTCCGGAAATAATTGGCACCCAGTTTCATCCGGAAGCCAATCCGGAAGGTATGCTGATGCATTTTAAACAACCGCATCGCCACGAAGCGGTTGTAAAAGAACATGGAGAAGCACGCTATCACCGTATGATTCATGATTTGTCTAATCCCGAAAAAATTAAACTTTCTTTTGATACTATTATTCCTGGCTTTCTAAATTCAGCCGTCAAAGCATTAAAAAATACCAGCGTACCAACCTTAGCCTGAACATTATGCCAATTCTTTTTTTCCATATCAGGCATGCGCTCGCTGTTGCTGTGCTTTTTTGTGCTTTGCACCTTTCTGCGCAGTCATTTATCTTTGGATCAGATCTCTCTTATGTCAATCAAATGGATGATTGCGGAGTGGTTTATAAGGACAACAGTATCGGGAAAGACCCCTATGAAATATTTGCCAGTCATGGAACCAATGTAGTACGCCTTAGACTTTGGCACACACCATCATGGTTCGACAACTTGGATGCCGGCAACCGCTATTCAGATTTTACCGACGTGCGCCATGGTATCATGCGGGCGAAAGGGGCGGGGATGCAAGTGTTGCTCGATTTCCATTTGTCAGATACATGGGCTGACCCAGCCAAGCAAATTATTCCCGCTGCCTGGTTGGGGGTAGTCAATAGCCTGCCAGCCCTTCAGGACTCTCTTTATAATTATATTTTCGAGACCTTAACACGGCTTGATGCCGAAGGGCTACTGCCGGAAATGGTACAAATCGGTAATGAAACAAACCGTGGTATCCTGCAAACAGCAGCAGCCAATACCGCTGGATGGCAATTGGATTGGCCAAGGAATAGTGCGCTGTTCAAAAAAGCAATAACGGCGGTACGGGATGCAGAAGCGGCAACCGGCAAAAATATTAAGGTTGCACTTCATGTAGCCGGCCCCGCCGATGCAGGTTGGCTGATGGATGGTTTTTGGAACAATGGCGTGAAGGACTTCGACGTGATCGGCATTTCGTATTATTGGGCCTGGCACAAACCAACAACCATCGCTCAAACCGGCAATATCATTGCCCAACTCAAGACCAAATATCCTGGTAAAGAAGTAATGATTTTTGAAACTGGCTACATCTGGACAATGCAAAATATTGACGGTGCCACCAATATTATCAATGAAGTGCACCCCGATTACGCCCCTGCCAGTCCGCAAAACCAGTTAAAATGGATGACCGACCTGACCCAGGAAGTGATTAATAAAGGCGGTACTGGAGTAATGTATTGGGAGCCAGCTTGGGTATCTTCCCCGTGTCACACGCCGTGGGGCCAAGGCTCACACCAGGAACACGCCACTTTTTTTGATTTTAATGATAATGTGCTACCCGAAGGTGGCATGCTTTGGCCGGAGTTCAACTATCAGAATTTATCTGGCACTGTAACGCCTGATTTGCTTTCCGAAAAACCGGTTTTCAATGCTACTGTCATTTCAGGCACCAATCTGACGCTTGAATTTACACATTTCAAAGAAATAAAACCCGAAGTCAGGCTCTATAACAGTACAGGGAACTGGATGGCCAGCCGGCAGGTACAATTGGACACTACAGGAACAGGCCGATACGAATGGCCCATGAAAGATATGCCACAAGGGGTGTATTTTTTATTGGTACAAGGGATGGTAAAAAAGATTTGGCTGCGGTAAACGGGTTAATAAAATAACCAACCACCACTTATTTTTTAAAAATATCCTGCAATGCCTCTTCAATGTCAGGAAATTCAAAAACAAATCCGGCCTTCGTTACCTTTTCAGCACTTACCCGGTTGCTATTGAATACCACAGCCGACATTTCTCCCAGGATTAAGCGCAGAGCAAAACCTGGCGCAGGAACAAAAACTGCACTTTTCCCCATTGCCTTTGCTGTGGCTTTCACCAGATTGATATTGCGCAATGGATTGGGTGCCACCGCATTGTAAACGCCTTCTATCGAATTATTTTCTGCAGCCCAAATAATCATCCGGCATACATCAGTGCGGTGAATCCAGGAATACCAAGCCTTACCATCTCCAAAGTACGTTCCAATACCGAAACGAAGCGGTTTAATAAATTCGGCTAATGCACCGCCTTCTTTTGCCATCACCACACCAATTCGCAACTTCACTGTTCTGATACCAAGAGCAGCAATCCGATCGGCGGCAGCTTCCCACAATTCACAACAATCCACCATAAATGGTCGGGCTCCACCCTGTTCAATCATTGCGGTCTCCCTTTGCCAATACTCTTTTGAATTGCCATAAATGCCAATTGCAGACGCAGAAACATACGTTTTAGGCTGATGGCCCGTTCGAATAAAAGCCGCACGCAGCGTATCAGCACTTGTCACCCTACTACTAATGAGTATCCGTTTACGGACAGGAGTCCAGCGTTTGTCAGCGATACCCGCTCCTGCCAGGTTAATCACAGTATCCACACCTTCCAGAGCAGCGTCGTCCATTGTTCCTTCTGCCGGATCCCAGGCGAACTGTCCTTCTAAACGCGGTGTGCGGGAGAGTACCCTCACCCTCACACCCATATTTGTTAATTGTTGAACTAACTGGTTGCCTATTAGGCCGGTTCCACCGGCAATCAAAACGGTCTTCATCGTTCTATTCCTTTTTCCTCTTTATTCAGGCGAAATGCCGTTTTTTTTGAAATATCTATCTTCCCACCATCAACTCTGGCCGTACCCACTCATCGAATTCCTCTGCAGTGACATAGCCGAGTTTGATGGCCATTTCTTTGAGCGTTGTTCCTTCGCGGTGTGCGGTTTGTGCGATTTCTGCAGATTTATAATAGCCGATTTTGGTATTGAGTGCTGTCACCAGCATCAGTGAATTATTAACGTGTTTTTGGATGTTTTCGTGCAGAGGCTCGATACCCACCGCGCATTTATCATTAAATGAAACACAAGCTTCTCCGATCAACCGTGCTGAATGGAGGAAATTGTAAATCATAACAGGTTTAAATACATTGAGTTCAAAATGACCGGTAGCGCCACCGATACCGATCGCCACGTCGTTGCCCATCACCTGTGCGGCTACCATTGTGATCGCTTCACATTGTGTCGGGTTCACTTTACCAGGCATAATGGATGATCCCGGCTCATTATCCGGAATATGAATTTCGCCGATACCCGACCGCGGGCCGGAAGACAACATCCGGATATCATTAGCGATTTTCATGAGGCTTACAGCCACCGTTTTTAATGCGCCGTGTGCTTCTACAATAGCATCATGTGCTGCCAATGCTTCGAATTTATTGGGTGCCGTAACGAAAGGAATGCCAGTTAACTGCGCAATATGTGCAGCCACATTTTCTGAATATCCTTTAGGTGTATTGATGCCGGTACCTACTGCCGTTCCTCCTAATGCCAGTTCACTCAGGTGGGAGAGCGAGTTGTTGATACTCCGCAATCCATAAGTCAGTTGCGCAACATATCCGGAGAATTCCTGTCCGAGAGTGAGCGGGGTGGCATCCATGAAGTGGGTGCGTCCGATTTTTACGACCTCCATGAATGCTGCCGATTTGGCGGCCAAAGTATCGCGTAGTTTCTCAATGCCCGGGATAGTCGTCTCGATCAGCATTTTATAAGCAGCGATGTGCATGGCCGTCGGAAAAGTATCGTTAGACGACTGTGATTTATTCACATCGTCGTTAGGATGTACAAATTTTTGTTCATCGGCAAGTGATCCGCCGTTAATAACGTGCGCGCGATAAGCGATCACTTCATTGGCGTTCATATTACTTTGGGTGCCCGAACCGGTTTGCCACACCACGAGCGGGAATTGATCGTCGAGGTTTCCAGCAAGAATTTCATCACACACTTGTCCGATGAGATCACATTTTTCTTTGGGCAACACACCCGCTTCGAAATTGGTGAGGGCCGCTGCTTTCTTCAGAAAAGCGAATGCCCGAATTATTTCGATAGGCATTTTATTGGTGTCGCGGGCGATTTTGAAATTGTCGATGGAGCGTTGTGTTTGCGCACCCCAATAAACGTGGGCGGGCACCTGCACTTTACCCATCGTGTCTTTTTCTATGCGATATTCCATATAAAATAAACTGGTCTTAACTTTTCGCAAAAGTAATCAAAATCCAATCGGGAAGGTGTGTTTAGATCAATCTCACCTAAAATCATTACGCTCCGGCAAAAATATTTGGAACAATAAGATCCGAATATATTCAGTTACGTTTTAATAAAAGTAAATTTTAAAAGGTGCGCCATCCAAAATTAATCGCGGATTGTATGGTAAACCGGTGGTTCGGGCTACATTTGCATCAAAATAACAATTGCTTATGTATCCCGATTTGTCATACCTCTTCCACGATTTACTGGGCACCACGCCTGATAACTGGCTATCCATCTTTAAAACATTTGGCTTTTTTATGGCCATTTCATTTTTGGCAAGTGCTGTGATTTACCGCAAAGAGCTTGCCCGTAAAGCACAAGATGGCTATTTTCAGCCTGTTACCGTTCGCGTGATTGAAGGCCTGCCAGCGTCCTGGAGTGATATATTGATCAACGCCTTCGCAGGTTTTTTCTTCGTTGGAAAAGGGTTTTATGCCAATGCGCATTACGAAGCATTCCGTGCGAATCCTGCAAGTATCATCCTTTCTTTGAAATTTCACTGGTTGGCAGGTATTGCCGGTGCTGTTGTATTTGGCGGACTCATCTGGTGGGATTCCCGGCGTAAACAAAAGAAAGAGCCAACAGAACGATTGGAACAACGCTGGCCGCATGACCGAATTAGCGAAATAACTGTTTGGGCCGCCGTTGGTGGAATACTTGGTGCAAAAGTATTTGACCTTTTTGATAATTGGGATTCTTTTTTGAGTGACCCTGTTGGGGCGTTGTTGTCGGGAGGTGGCCTGGCGTTTTTTGGCGGTCTTATTTTTGGTTTTATTGCCGTAGTTTGGTACCAATACCGACAAAGAATCCCTTTTTTACCTGCAGCAGACGCTGTGGCACCAGCTCTTGCTGCGGGATATGGCGTAGGGCGTATTGGTTGCCAGCTTTCTGGCGATGGCGACTGGGGGCTGGTGAATACCGCGCCAAAACCTGGGTGGATGTCCTTTTTGCCAGACTGGATGTGGGCGTATCGTTACCCGCACAATGTTCTGGATACGCCCAATACTGATCCGGTGCCTTCGGTGCCGATTGAAGGCTATAATTATGAATACAATATGCAATTGAGCGAGGCCGTTTTTCCTACTCCGTTTTATGAGGTAATGGCAATGGCGCTTGTTTTTGCTATTCTGTGGTCGATTCGCAAGCGGATCAAAGCGCCCGGGATGTTATTTTTCATTTACCTTGGCTTGATTGCAATTGAACGTTTTATGATCGAAAAAATCAGGGTAAATGTGCGGCATGACAGTTTCTTGAACCTTACGCAGGCGCAATTAATTGCTGTGTTATTGCTGATTGTGAGTGTTGTTGGGATAATTTATACGCGAAATCGACACCATAATCCCAAAACAAATGAATAAATACTAATACCGTAAAATATTTTCAATCTTATGCCGAACGATTATGGTAAAATCATCAAAGAGAACTTTGATCCCTTATTGTCGCACCTGTTGCGCAAGGTGCTTGGGCTTGAATTACCCAAACTAATAGACCTGAAAGATAAAATTCAGGTCACATTGGAACGGGAAATGGATAGCCTCAAAAAAGTTGTTCATGACGATCCTGCCCTCAATTTTGGGCTTCATTGGGAGATACAGACGAATGACGAGGATACGCGGGCGCGTAATCTTTTGTATTATGGCCTTTTTTTCCAAAACCACAAGATGCCTTCCGCGTTTAAAAAAATATCAAAATCAATCGCAGGTACTATCCAGGCTGCGAAAACTGGAAATTCCTGCGAAAAAAGAAATTGAAGCCATGCCAATCCATTATGATATAGAAAAAGATGGCCTTTATCTGGAAGGTATTGAAAAAGGTATCTCTGACCATCGTAGGGAAACGGTTATTCGAATTTTGAAAGCCCAAAAGTATAAAATCGAAGAAATAAGCCTTATCGCTGGGGTTCCTGAAACATTTATTCGTATCATTGCTGCTGAATTTAATCTCGAAATATGAAATCGTATTTTTCCATAATTATTAACAGTATTATTATTCGCACCGGTAAACACACCTGACGCGCGGTAATGCTGTTGATAAAAAACAACAACCCCGGCTGGTGTGCTTCCAGTCGGGGTTGTTGTTTTTATTTATGTTACCTTTGCGCCGCTTTTTTAGAATAACTGTATTTTTATTACCCGCTTATGTACAGAGAATTTAAGTCCTTAAACCTCCCGGCAATCGATTCGGAAATCCTCCAGTTCTGGCAGGACGAACGTATTTTTGAAAGAAGTGTGGAACAACGTGATCCCGCTAATTCCTTTGTGTTTTATGAAGGCCCTCCTTCTGCCAACGGTAAACCGGGCATCCACCACGTGATGGCACGCACGGTAAAGGATCTTTTTTGCCGGTATAATACTTTGAAAGGTCATCGCGTAGAAAGAAAAGGCGGTTGGGATACGCATGGTTTGCCTATCGAATTACAGGTAGAAAAGGAAATGGGTATCACCAAAGAAGATATCGGCAAAAAAATCACGGTCGATGACTATAACCAGGCTTGCCGCGCTACCGTGATGCGGTATAAAGACATGTGGGACGATATCACCCGAAAAATGGGATATTGGGTCGACCTGGATAACCCATATATCACTTTCGATAACGATTACATCGAAACCTGTTGGTGGCTCCTGCAACGACTTTATAACAAGCGGACTTCCGGAGGTCAACCTTTCCTATATAAAGGTTTTACCATCCAGCCGTACAGTCCGGCTGCAGGTACTGGACTCAGCACGCACGAGCTGAATATGCCCGGCTGCTATAAAGAAGTTACGGATATCTCGGCTATTGCGATGTTTAAAGTAAAGCCTGATACCGCCTCAGCGTTTTTGTTCGACAGCGATGACGAAGACGTGCGTATCCTGGCTTGGACAACCACCCCCTGGACGCTTCCATCTAATGTGGCGCTGACTGTCGGACCCAATATCTCCTATGTCAAGGTCAAAACTTTCAGTCCGTACACGGCACTGCCCATCAGTGTGGTCCTGTCGAATGATCGTGTTGCAGCCTACTTTGAAGCAGCCAATGCTGAACTCCCCATGGAGGCACACGATACATCTGCCAAAAAACCTGCTATCCCTTACCGCGCTGGCGAGCCTTTCAAAGGAACCCAACTGCTGGGCATTCATTTTGAACAATTATTGCCTTATGTGTCGTCGCCAGAACTGGAAAAGGATGGCTTTAAAGTGATTTCCGGCGATTGGGTCACCACGGAAGATGGTACCGGCGTGGTACATACTGCACCTTATTTTGGTGCAGATGACATGCGGGCCTGTAAAGAAGCAGGTATACCGATGATCGGCGTAAAGGACGATAAAGACGTCATTCAGCCATTGGTGGACAAACAGGGTCGTTTTGTACCTGAAGTTACTGATTTTGCTGGAAAATACGTGAAAGCGGAGTATTATTCTAAAGAAATACTGGAAGACAAGGAATTTAAATCAACTGATTTGTTGATTACCCTGAAGTTGAAAGAGGAGAATAAAGCATTCAAAATTGAACGGTATAAACACAACTATCCCCACTGCTGGCGCACTGACAAACCAGTCCTTTACTATCCGCTTGATTCCTGGTTTATCCGCGCTTCAGCTGCCAAAGAACGGATGTCGGAACTCAATAAAACCATCAACTGGAAACCGGAATCTACAGGTACTGGCCGTTTCGGACAATGGCTTGACAACCTGCAGGACTGGAACCTGAGCCGCTCCCGTTACTGGGGAGTGCCGTTGCCTATCTGGCGCTCGGAGGACGGATCGGAAGAGACGTGTATCGGGTCGGTGGAGGAAATGGCAATAGCAATCCAAAAAGCAAATACAGCACTTGGGCTGAGCCAAATAACACCGTCCGACCTGCACCGTCCTTATATCGACGATGTCATCCTTGTCTCTGATTCGGGTAAGCCCATGCGCCGGGAACTTGATCTCATCGATGTATGGTTCGATTCGGGCTCTATGCCTTATGCGCAATGGGGACTCGATATGGAAAAAGTCCGTAATGGCGATGATCGGCCTTTCAAAGCGCCGTTCGATACCTCTTATCCTGCCTCGTTTATCGCAGAAGGCGTTGACCAAACCCGCGGCTGGTTTTATACCCTGCACGCCATTGCCGCCTTGTGCTTCGACTCGGTAGCCTTTAAAAATGTAGTGTCTAATGGCCTCGTCCTGGACAAATCGGGCAATAAAATGTCTAAGTCTAAAGGCAATGTGGTCGATCCATTCCAAACTATCGACACCTTTGGTGCCGACGCTACGCGTTGGTACATGATGGCTAATGCCAATCCGTGGGACAACCTAAAATTCGACGAGGAAGGTATCCTTGAAACGAGAAATAAATATTTCGGAACGCTGTTCAATACCTATAACTTTTTCGCGCTGTATGCCAACCTCGACGGTTGGAAGATGGACGAAAAAAATGTATTGCCTTACGAAAAACGTTCTGAACTGGACCGCTGGATTATCTCCAAACTGTATAGTTTAGTGGCTGATTACCGGGAAGCGATGGACGATTACGAGCCTACGCGTGCCGCACGCGTGCTCGAAACCTTTGTGGATGAGCACTTGTCCAACTGGTATGTACGCCTTTCCCGCCGCCGTTTCTGGAGGGGAGAATTGAATGAAGACAAACGCGCTGCTTACGAAACCCTGTTCGAATGCCTGATGGTAACTTCGCAACTGTCCGCTTCCTTAGCGCCGTTTTTCTCCGATTGGTTGTACCGCAACCTGACAGCACCGATCCGGCAGCATGCCATCGATACTGGTTCGCCCTTGCGTCATGAATCAGTACACCTGACCGATTTAATTCTGCCGGATGCCACAAAAGTGGATAAAGCACTCGAAAAAAGAATGGATTACGCACAGCGCATCTGTTCATTGGCATTGAGTATCCGGAAAAAAGAGAAAATCAGGGTGCGTTTGCCATTGCAAAAAGTGTTGTTGCCAATTCTTGATGAAGCGTTTATGACCGAAGTAGATGGTGTAAAAGACCTGATTTTGTCGGAAATCAACGTGAAACACATTGAATACATCACAGATTCTTCCGGGTTACTCAAAAAAGGCGCTAAAGCCAATTTCAAAACATTAGGTGCCCGCTTAGGCAAGGATATGAAAGCCGCAGCCGAAATCATCGCCGCATTCTCGAACGATGAAATCGATGCTTTGGAAAAATCAGGCAGCCTCGCTGTAACCCTTGGTGGTAATCATTACACGATCACGCCGGAAGATATGATCGTCTCCACCGAAGATCTGCCAGGCTGGAAAGTAGCCACTGACGCTGATCTTACTGTGGCGCTCGACGTAACGCTCACCGATGTACTGCTGGCCGAAGGCGCAGCACGCGACCTGGTGAACCGCATCCAAAACCTGCGCAAAGAGAAAAATTTCAACGTCACCGACCGCATTGATGTGCGGATTGAAAAACATGAGGCTATTATGCAGGCTGTCAATCAATTCGGTGATTATATCAAAAATGAGGTACTTGCTAATTCATTGATTCTGGCTGATGCAGTCGCTGGTGAAGCGGTGGAATTGAATGATGAAGTGACTCTGCAGGTGGAGGTAACTGTAGTTTAGTACGTATATTGTTTCCCGGAGAGGCAACCCAATTGCCACTCCGGAAAACTTTGTATAAAACAGATCGCCCCTTCAGATGAAAAATACAGTCAAATTCAGGAAAAAAATCTTCATTGCGGCAATTTGTACGTTGCCGGCACTAATCCTTTTATATTCCTTTGGTGGTTTAGCTTTAGGAGTGATTTATTTTTGCGGTTATTTACTGTTTCCTTTTCTTTTATTTGTTTTACTGAACATCTATATGATCAGATTATTATGGCTAATCATCATAAATAAAGGCATTTTTACAGAAACACATATCGAGGAGGTTAGTGAATACAGCCTTACCGTGAAAGATTTGAATACGGGTATTATTCCATGTGTCGTCATCGCTTTCTTTGATATATCACATGTACTGAATTTTACTTTTTATGAAAACATTGCGTTTGCAATCTGGATGAGTTTACCACAATTATTTTGGTGGAAAAAAATCAGAGAAAGCCTCTGGTGGTCGTTTTTTATCAGTGTGGTAATGCTTTGCGAAATGTGGGTATGGCTTATTTGGGAAGATGCAAAAAAGTATTGAACCGTGAATTCGTCGTTCCGTATCTTGTCCCGCCATGAAAGATAATTTTTCACAACAATCACAGGCTTATGCCACATTTCGGCCCTCTTACCCACCAGCACTAGCTGCCGAAATCGCCGCATTGGCTCCTGAACAGTCCCTGGTTTGGGACTGTGCTACTGGCAATGGCCAAATGGCGGTGCTGCTCGCCGATCATTTCGATCAGGTAATTGCAACCGATATCAGCGCCAAGCAGCTGGCATTGTCCACCTATAAAGATAATATTGAGTACCGTGAAGAACCGGCGCACCAGTCGACTTTTGAAGAGTATTCGGTCGATGCAGTGGTGATTGCTCAGGCGATACATTGGTTTGATTTTGATGCTTTTTATGAAGAAGTGCACCGCGTGGTGCGCCCAGGAGGTATTACTATTGCTATTGGTTATCCATTAATGACCGTCGAAGTTCCCGCCCTTGATGCACACTTGAAATATTTTTATTCCGGTGTTTTAGGACCGTATTGGGATGAAGAGCGCAAACACCTGGACAATGATTACCAAACCATTCCGTTCCCTTTCGAAACGATTGAAATGGAAGAAATGACGATGCATTATGACTGGGATTTGGCTACTTTTGTGGGCTATCCTGAAACCTGGTCAGCGTTGCAACATTTTCGAAAGGCTACATCCAAAGACCCCATTCCGGAAATATTCCGATTATTACAAACGGATTGACCCGAAAGAGAAACCGTCCGCGTAACTTTTCGCATTATCCTCCGGGCTGGTATTGTCCAATAGAACCGCTAATTTATTATGCAAAATATTGATAAAATAGAACTGGACTACCTGTCCATTGATGATTACGAAGAGTTAAAATCGCTGATGATTGATGCTTACAGCAATATGAGCGACGCTTATTGGCGCGAGCGACATATCCGTAAACTGATCGATATTTTTCCGGAAGGACAGGCTGTCATTCGGATTAACGATGAACTGGCAGGGTGCGCGCTTTCGCTCATTATCAATTATGACGATTTCGACGACGACCATACCTACCGGGAAATAACCGGCAATTACACCTTTAACTCCCACAACAGCAAAGGTGATTTTTTGTACGGTATCGATGTGTTTATTAAATCAGAATTCCGGGGATTGCGGTTGGGCCGGCGCTTGTACGATTACCGCAAGGAACTGTGCGAAAAACTTAATCTGAAAGGGATCTTGTTTGGTGGCCGCCTGCCCAATTACCACAAATACGCGGCAGAACTGACGCCCCGGGAATATATTTTAAAAGTGCGGTCAAAGGAAATTCACGATCCAGTCCTCAATTTTCAGCTGTCCAATGATTTTCACGTTCGGAAAATTATCAAAAATTACCTGAAAGGCGACACCGCCTCTCAGGAATATGCAGCACTGCTGGAATGGATCAATATTTATTACGAAAAACCCAAAAAGAAACTCCATACCGACAAAATAGTCATCCGCCTCGGACTGGTACAATGGCAGATGCGCCCGTACAACAAGCTCTCCGATCTCATGGAGCAAGCCGAATATTTTGTAGATGCAGTGTCGGGCTATCGCTGTGATTTTGTATTGTTTCCGGAGTTTTTTAATGCCCCGCTCATGGCCAAGCACAACCATTTGTCGGAACCGGAAGCCATTCGGGAATTGGCCAAATACACCGAGCAAATCAAACACGCCTTTGCCAAACTCGCCATTTCGTACAATATCAATATCATCACCGGTAGTATGCCTGAGGTGATTGACGGTACATTATATAATGTAGGTTACCTGTGCCATCGCCATGGAACAGTAGATAAATTTATTAAAATTCATGTAACGCCCGACGAAGCAAGGGTATGGGGCATGAAAGGCGGCGATCATATTCAAACTTTTGAGACCGATTGCGGAAAAGTCGGCATTCTGATCTGTTACGACGTGGAATTCCCGGAACTTAGCCGGATCCTGGCGGAAGAAGGGATGTCGATTTTATTTGTACCTTTCCTTACTGATACGCAGAACGGATACTCGCGTGTTCGCCACTGCGCACAGGCGCGGGCGATCGAAAATGAGTGCTACGTAGCCATTGCAGGCAGCGTGGGCAACCTCCCCAATGTGCACAATATGGATATGCAATTTGCACAATCTGTGGTCTTTACACCCTGCGATTTTGCTTTCCCGAGTAACGGCATCAAAGCCGAGGCGACACCTAATACCGAGATGATTTTAGTGGCTGATGTCGACCTTGATTTGTTAAAAGAACTGCACCAATTCGGCAGCGTGCAAAACCTCAAAGACCGGCGAACTGATATTTTTGAAATCCGGTTGAAGTCGGAAAAATAATGCTCCACACGCAGGGAATCGTAATTCGAACCATTAAATACGGCGAAACCAGTATCATCGCTGATATTTTTACCGAAGAAAAAGGACTGTGTACCTTTATCGGTGGCAGTGTGCGAACAGCGCGTTCGAGAATGCCCTTCAGCTTATTCCAGCCAATGACAGTGATCGACATGGTGAGCTACTGGAAAGACGATACCAGCGCACTTCACCGGCTGAAAGAGTGTAAAGCAGGACGTGTCTGGACTGGTATTCCGTTTGATTTGCGAAAAGGAGCGGTAGCCTTATTCATTGCTGAGGTGATGCGAAAATGTCTCCATGAAGGCAATAATAATGAAGCCTTGTACGGCGATTTGTTGGATATTCTCCAGTTTTTGGATGCCACTACAGGCCCAGTTTCCAATATTCACCTGCATTTTTTAGTACATTTGGCAGGACATCTGGGCTTTCAGCCTCAGGTGGATACGCCGAAATCTATGCCTTTTTTTGATCTTAAAGAAGGAGAAGTGGTGGCGCAAACACCCCTTCACGGACAATATATGACAGCACAGGAAACTGTTAATCTTACAGCATTTTGCAACACGCCATTGGAGGAAGCCGCACTGCTCCAAATGCCTTACGCTGATCGCAAAACACTGTTAACCAAACTCTTGCTTTATTACCAACTGCACGTGCCGGGTTTCGATGAAATTCATACGCCCGCTGTCCTTGAAATGGTTATGCAACATGAAAAATAAAATTTTACAATTGGCTGCCAGTTTTTTGGAAGATACTGTGGCTATTCGCCGGCACCTGCACCAATACCCGGAATTATCATTTCACGAAGTGGAAACTGCCCGTTTTGTAGCAGCCGAACTGGATAAAATGGGAGTCGGGCATGTAACCGGTATTGCAGGAAATGGTATTATCGCCTTAGTCAAAGGAAAAAACAGCGCCCAAAAAACGGTGGCTTTACGCGCAGACATGGACGCATTACCCATTATGGAGACCAATGACGTCAGTTATAAAAGTCGAAATGAAGGGGTTATGCACGCCTGTGGCCACGATGTTCATACGGCATCCTTACTGGGCGCTATCCGTATTTTACAAGCAACGCGCGACGACTGGGAAGGCACTGTAAAATGCCTTTTTCAGCCCGCAGAAGAAAAACTGCCCGGTGGTGCCAGCCTCATGATTGCTGCGGGTGCCCTGGAAAACCCAAAACCAGCAGCTATTATCGGGCAACATGTATTCTCCACTCTTGAGGCAGGTAAAGTGGGCTTCAAGCCGGGTATTTATATGGCATCGGCCGATGAACTTTTTGTAACGGTTAAAGGCAGGGGCGGACACGGTGCTATGCCGCAGGAGTGCATCGATCCAATTGCGATTACAGCGCTGATTATCACTGCGCTACAGCAAGTGGTGAGCCGTTATGCCAATCCTGCTATGCCGACAGTGCTTACTTTTGGAAAGATCAACTCTAACGGAGGTGCCACCAATGTAATTCCTTCGGAAGTGATGCTCCAGGGTACCTTCCGCACCCTCGACGAATCCTGGCGAAAAAAAGCGAAAGAGCAAATGGTCAGCATCGCCAAGGGCATTGCCGAAGGCATGGGGGCCGAATGTGAATTCCGGATTGAGCACGGCTACCCGGTACTCTTTAACGATGAAGAACTGACGCAAAAATCGAAGGACCGGGCCATTGCTTTATTAGGTGCTGACAGGGTAGTCGACCTTCCCTTGCGCATGACCTCCGAGGATTTCGCCTTTTATACCCTGCATTTGCCCGGGTGTTTTTACCGGCTGGGGACGCGCAATGAGGAACGGGGAATAATATCAGCGGTACATACCGCTACTTTCGATGTGGAAGAAAAAGCACTTGAAACAGGGATGGCCCTGATGGCGTGGTTGGCGGTGGCAGAATTAGCGGAGTAACAGATTGGTAATAATTTTTTATTTTTTGTTGCTGGATAGAAAAAAATGTGTTTACATTCGCCCCGGTTAGCCCGCAGTTGGGTTAGTATAATTAGTCATTCATCGTCCAAACCAATTTTATTTCATGAATGCATTTTTATCTTTAGGAAGGTGGTTTTTTGCACTGCCATTTGCCATTTTTGGTTTACTGCATTATATGAATGCCGATATGATGGCCGAGGTATCCATACCTGCTTTTATGCCTGTTAAGATATTGTGGGTTTATTTGACAGGAACGGCCCTGATTGCGGCCTCAGTGGCGATGATCATTGGTAAATATGATAAATTAGCCGCTGCCTCATTAGCTATTTTTCTGTTACTGATGGTTGTTCTGTTACACGTTCCTGCTGCCATGAGCGGAGGTACTGGAGCCCAGGCAAGTATGGCTTCATTACTAAAAGATATTAGTTTGGCTGGTGGTGCTATGATGTATGCCTTACACTACGCACAAGATCGGTCCATTATCGGATAAGGAATACACCTAAAATTTTTATACCCTTTCTTTGTATAAGCACAGCAGCCGTACCGCAAAAAGCGGTTGCGGCTCTTTTTTCGTTATGAGAACTATATTGATCACTTTTGGAATACTGTTATTGAATATGACGGCCTGCAAGCAATCTGCAAAGGCTAAATTTGTCATCAATAACCAAACTGCGGACATCATGGATTCTATTATGATCGTTCCCAACTGCGATGCAGAGCATCTTTATTCTAGTCTGCTGCTGGATGAAATCGGTACTTATTATGCTGACCTGAGTGGGACCCATGGTGATGGCACTTTTAAGTTTAGTTTTGTAAAATGGAGCAACCACCATCATTATTCTTACGCAATAGGGCATTTTTCCAATGGGAAGCCTTCAGAAAAAGAATTGTTTATTGAAGTGTGGAGTGATACCATTTTTGTAAAAAATCAACTGGGCGATTTTTAATTTGACTTTACTACCAAGGCTTTTGGGCCACTTTTGTGGTAAAGTCAAATCAAAAATCGCCCAGTTGATGGAAAACGCGTAATTCCAATTATTCGTAATTCGATCTATTCTCCTTTATTCTTGTACTCCTCCCAACTCGTCTTATTGTATTGCTCTTCTTTGGCAAATTTTAGCTCTTTCAGAAGATCGCCCGATTCCTTATAGCCCGGCGAAATCATGATGCGGCGGTACTGTTCATCGAGATATACGATAGTGGGGTAACTCATTTTACCATCAAGCAGCGCATACGCAAGGGTATGAATTCCTTTGCCGTTGCCGGTATCTACAAAATTGAAGGTATCTCTGCCGAAAACAATATTCTCGCGTTGCTCTGCATTGAGTTTGACAGGGTAAAAATTATCGTTCAGGTACTTTGTGACATCCGTATCCACAAACGCGCCTTTATCCATACGTTTACACCAGCCACACCAGTCAGTATACACGTCTACGAGAATCTTTTTAGGTTTGGTTTTGTTCAGTTCCACTGCTTCCTCCCAAGTGTACCATTTGGAGGCAGTACCTGTTTCGGCGACTGTGGGTTGGGGCTTGGAAAAATGGACTGCTAAACCAATTAACCCAGCAGCTGTTGCTATGGCGATGCCTGATAAGTATTGCATATTGAAAATATCCTTTGCTTTTCGAAATAACATACAAAAGAACTTAAAAATTGCCAAAAAGATGCACATTGCCTTGTTAAAGTTTTCTCAAAATTGCGAAACATGCCCTTTTTGACTTTCTATATTGTACATCCTGACGAGTCCACGGCCCATCGGATAGCGGAGCTGATGGTCGATCGCCATTTAGCAGCCTGCGCAAATATTTTTCCGGTCAAAAGCGCCTACATCTGGGATAGTAGCCCGCAACAGGCGGAGGAGTGGGTAAGTATTTTAAAAACCAGGCTGGAACTGGAGCAGGCCTTGGAGGCTGCCATTGAAGCCGAACATCCTTATACCACGCCATGCATAATGCGGTTTGAAACACGGGCCAATAAGGCGTACGAAGATTGGATTATTGCCTTTACTCAGCTATGATGTATACCAAAAAATACGATATCATTTTTGCGGGCGCAGGGCTTTCGGCCCTTTCCTTAGCCACCCGTATAGTGAAAATGCCTTTTTTCCAAGGCAAAAAAATACTGTTGCTTGATCGCGACAAAAAAGAAAAAAATGACCGTACCTGGTGCTTTTGGGCGACTCCCGCCGAACTGGAAACGATGCCGCCTGTGATCACCCGGTCATGGCCTAATCTTCATTTCTACAGCGATCCGTTTAGTGCATTGCTCGATACCGGCGATTATCAGTACCACATGGTCCGTGGCGCAGGCTTTTATGAATGGGCCAAAAAGGAATTGGCCCAATGCCCGACCGTGACGTGGCTGCACACCGATATTCAGAATATCGCGCAGGAAGGCGGGGTGGTTCATACAGCCGATGGTGTTTTTCAGGCTGACTGGGTATTGAACAGCGCCTTTACGCCTGTTTCTTTATTACCTGAGTTGGATAAAGACCATTTTCAAACACCGTTTAGTGTAATAAGTAGCCCCGTTCCTCCGCAATATATTTACCTGCTGCAGCATTTTAAAGGCTGGTTGGTGCGCACCACTGAACCTGCTTTTGATCCTTCCACCGTGACGATTATGGATTTTCGGGTGGAACAATCCGGCCACACGCGATTTGTATACGTCCTGCCGCTTTCTACCACTGAGGCATTGGTGGAATATACCGTTTTTTCGCCCCAACTGCTTCCGGATGCGGAATATAACACCGCTTTGAAACAGTACTTACAAAATTTTTTGAACATTCAAACCTATGAAATTATCGAAACTGAATTCGGCGTAATCCCAATGACTGATTATCCGTTTTCTCCGGCCAAAAGCGGCAGGGTGATTAATATTGGCACTGCTGGTGGTTTTGTGAAAGGGTCAAGCGGCTATGCATTCAAACGGACCCAGCGCCGCACAGCAGCTTTTGCGCAGACCTGGGCCACCACCGGACAACCCGACACCACCGTTTTACAGTCACCCTGGCGTTTCCGCGCCTATGACACCGTTTTCCTGCGCGCCTTGTCAGATGGGTTGGTTCCGGCACATATGGTGTTTTCGTCCTTTTTTAAAAAACTCGGAGGAAAGGCAGTTTTTCAATTTTTAGATGAAGATTCCAGTTTTTTAGCGGACTTTCGTGCACTGAATGCGGTGCCTACGCTTCCCTTTGTGCGGGCGGCGATGCGGCAAGGCCTTCGATTGCCTTATGTCTGAAAAAAAGCAGCAAAAATGGAGGGTAGGGATTACAGGGGGAATTGGCAGCGGCAAAACCACTGTTTGCCACCTTTTTGAAACATTGGGTATCCCGGTGTACTACGCCGATTATTGGGCCAAATGGCTCCTGGAAAATGATCCCGAACTAATTGCGGGTGTTCGGGCGCTTTTTGGCGAAGAAGCATACCTGAATGGGGTATATAACCGTGCGTTTATTGCCAAAATAGTCTTTGAGGATGCTTCCAAACTGAAAGCATTAAACGCTATTGCGCACCCTGCGGTAGAGCGCCATAGCAAAAACTGGCACGAACAGCAAGTAAATGTCCCTTACACCATCAAAGAGGCAGCCCTGATGGTCGAAAGTGGCAGCCACGAACATTTAGACGTTTTGATAGTGGTGACAGCCCCGGAAGCTTTGCGCATTCAACGGGTGATGGAGCGCGATCACCTGGAGGAAGATGCTGTCCGCCGTCGTATTGCCCAACAAATGCCGGAAGAGGAAAAAATAAACCTGGCAGATTATATCATACAAAACGACGGATTACACGCTTTGATTCCACAAGTATGGGCTATCCACCATTCAATTGCAACAAAAAATGCGTTACCTTTCCATTGATTTTTACCGCGGCATGACGATCGCTTTCATGCTGCTTGTCAATAATCCCGGAGACTGGGGACATGTACAGAAAGAAGATATTTGTGAAAATATAATTGAAGGGGAAACAAAAAGATGTGATTTTTTTAATTTTTTAACGTCCTATTTTACATGAAGTTATTACATGTTTTGACGGGGCTATTCCTATTGAGCAGCCTCACCACCTGGCAATGCAATGGACAAATGCCTAACCTTGATGGGGGTAATGCAATACCTCCGGCGGCACGGGATTTTGTTTGCCAGCCTGCTGACGACTCCATTTTTCTGGAAAAAGTAAAGGCCCTGCAATCCATTCAAGATTTAGGGCAGGCCACCCTGAGTACGGCGCGTTCGTGGGTGGGCAATATTTATGTACATGGTACTTTAGACCGGTGGGAAACGGAGCGATTAGTAGTCAATTTGCGGCAGTTGGATTGCTGGACCTTTGTGGAAGCCTGCCTGGCAATGGCATTAGCCGCGCAGGATTCGGCACCTTCAATGGAGCGGTATGCCTATTTTCTCCAGCGGTTGCGGTACAGGAATGGCATAATCGATGGTTACGGTTCCCGTATTCATTACTTTTCCGACTGGGTGCTCAATGCCGACTCTTTGGGCTATGTGGAAGATATAACGCAACAACTGGGCGGAGTACCTAACCGTAAAAAAATAAGTTACATGACGGATATGGTCTGGGACTATCCCAAACTCGATGACCAGGCAGAAAAACAAAAAGTACAAGCCGCTCAGGAACGCATAAATGCCCATGAATGGTATTTTATTCCGAAAGCAAAAGTGGCTGGTATGGAAGATAAAATTCACGATGGGGATATCATCATGCTCATGTCATCGCGGTCTAATCTCGATGTAGAACACCAGGGTTTTGCGGTACGGGGTGCTGATGGCCATATTCACTTAATGCATGCCTCCTCGACTGGCAAAAAAGTGATTCTTAGTTCCCGTACCCTAATTGTTTATTTGGGGAGATTACCTGCGATGTCGGGGATAATGGTGGCGAGGATCAAGGCTTAGAGCCAAATCTGGTGAACCTGAGTGCTAGTGGTCTGTCAAGTCTTAGTTGCCAGACCACCAGTAATCCTGAACTTAATCTTCCGGTTCAGCCTCAGGAAGTTCAAAATCAAACAAATCTTTTACGGAAATTTCTAATGCCGCAGCGATCGTGAAAACTTGGCTCAATCCTGCACCAATAACGCCTCTTTCTATCCGACTGATCTGGCTAAGCTCAAGAGATTCCAGCCTTTTGAAAATTATTATATAGACAAATTTGCCTATTTTTTTTCGTTGTATCTTTGTTCATCTTTCATCGGAAACTTGAAAACAACGGCTTGTACGCGAGTGCCTACAGTGATCAGATTTCCTCAAAAACTAAAACTAATACCATGTTAAACGGTGTATTCACCTGCTCATTCTGGGCGGCACGCCTCCTTATTGCATTTTCGTGCAAAAAACAATCCGACATCTTGTCTTCCTCAGAAAGTGTCAGGAATAATATCATCAGTGAACGAACTGACGCCGATTTTACACTCAGTACCACAGACGTTTATGTGGACAATGGTGTACTTTGTTTCAAGGACTCGGCAACCATAGAAGCCGTTTTGAAGTCATTAGATATGTTAGGGCAAGATTCTGCATTTAACCGGAATTGCCTTGCCAGCAAAGGTATTTTGAGTTATAATTCACCCGAAGATGAAGCCTTTCCTTACGGCGAATGATGTGGATTTAATTACCTACACCATTCCCGCAAATACACCACTCCCGGTTTCTGTCTTTATGAGTATTGAAGGTGATGATTGCAGCGATTCGAAGACGGAGATATTGCAAGCGGAGGATCCTTGTAGTGAGAGCCTGCCTTTGTCCCTGTCAATTCAAAAAACTTCTGCTGATGGTCATGAATTTATTTTTGTTGTGTACGGCCTTGAACTAACTGATAACTACACCATCACCTGGAATTTCGGAGATAACACTCCCACTGTTCTGGATATTAACGATAATAAGACAGTACATGAATATGATTTTTCATCTAAACTCAGCCCTTATCTCGTTACCGCCTACATAACCTGGGGAATAAACTGTAGCAAAGTAGTAACCCTTACTTTTGAAGCAGGCTGCGGAGTCAGAATTAAAAGATCCAATTCCTTTGCTTTAGGAAACCCACCATTTAATGGCAATTACAAGGCGAAGGTTTCAATTAAAATACCTAATAGCGGAAATAAAATGGTAGCAAAGATAAAATTTTACAAGAAAAACTCAAATGGCAATTTTAAAAAGGAACGGGCAGATAACCTTTTCATTACTTGGGGTGTAAATGCCGTTGTTGGTGTTCAATATATTGAGTCTGATTGCCAGATAAGATCATTCGGAAAGATTTCATCTAAACCAAATGCCCACAAATTTAGAGATGTAGCAGCAGGTGATCCAATCATACCTCGCAAATTCGCTACTAAGACGGACTTAACCAAAGTAAAATTTGAAATTGATCATCTTGGAGTACTCATTCCTTATGTAATGACACTTTATTAATAAATAAATTTGAATTTATGTGCATGCCTGTATTTTGATAGCGATAAAGTATAATATAGGTTTTAATTTTGGAATGGCCTTATTTACTGCAAATATTATAGGCATGCACATTATTTTCGTCTTACTCAAATAATATAAAAAAATATCTCAAAATGAAAAAAAAGTGTCTTCTTGTAATAATTACCCTTTTTAGCATAAAAGTATCTTCACAAAATACATTATCGTCCAGATTATCCTTTTCATTTGAATACATCAATAAGCTCGATAAATCCATAAAATTAGACAACAACCCCGAGTCCATGGACTACATCGAGCAGAAATATCATCGCCATACAGGTGCCATATTGGCGGAATATCGCTTGAATCATCATTTCAACGTAGAAGTAGGTTACTCCTTTGAACCATTTGAAAAAGGATGGGCACTATTGCTTGATACCAGCGGGATTCTTTCTGTTTCACCAAGTACATACCTATTGGCTCACTCCATTCCACTACGTATTTCCTATAAAATTCCATTATTTAACCTTTTCAAAAGGCCCTTTATACTTGAACCATCCTTAGGATGTATCACAAGCATAAGATATGATGATGGTGATATTGGCGGTGATGGCGGAGGAACTGCAACTAGTTCAGCACTTTTATTAACCTCAACAAACCGCAAGGGCATCGAATACAATATCCGCAAAGCAATTATTCGTTTTGAAGGACGCGCCCAAATCCGGTATGAATTTTCTAAAACTTTTGCGCTCTACTTTGGCGGTGGTTACTGCCAGGGCACAAGCGTGATTGGCAGGGAGAATGCCATTTATACCCGCCCGCCCGCCACTACGCCTTTGTTTATCAAAAAAGAATACAAGGGGACTAATGTGTATTTTAATGCGGGACTGCGGGTTAGTCTGGCAGGTATTCTGAGTGACCAATAACCTTAACAACTTTTATGGCTATCAATAAAGCATTATTTCTGCTCTGCTTTTCTTTGTTCCAGGTGTCTGTTGCGGCGCAGCGGTCCTTCTGGAATAAAATAAGTATGCAGTTTGAATACATCAATAAGCTCGATCAATCCATAAAATTGGACAATAACCCCGAGTCCCTTGATGATATTGAACGGAATTGGCACGTGCATACTGGGGCTTTCCTTGTCTCCTGTAAAATAAATCACCATGCTAATTTGGAAATTGGTTACTCCTTCGAACCATTTGAAAAAGGGTGGTCACTTTTAACCGACTCTGTTTCCGGAACAATAAATACATTATCAACTACTTATCTTTTATCTCACACTTTACCGTTGCGGTTCACGTATTCAATTCCATTACTTAAACTGTTCAATCGACCGTTAATACTCGAACCTTCAATAGGCAGCATTGTAAGTTTAAGATTTAATGATGGAGATATTGGCGGAGACGGCGGAGGTGCAGCTATAGGCCCGACACTTTTGCTAATAGAGACAGATCGTAAGGGCATCGAATACAATATTCGCAAAGCATTTATTCGTTTTGAAGGACGCGCCCAAATCCGGTATGAATTTTCTAAAACTTTTGCGCTTTACTTTGGAGGTGGTTACTGCCAGGGCACAAGCGTGATTGG
The DNA here is from genome assembly GCA_044350415.1 of Saprospiraceae bacterium. Taxonomy (GTDB): domain Bacteria; phylum Bacteroidota; class Bacteroidia; order Chitinophagales; family Saprospiraceae; genus M3007. The sequence goes on from JBILHQ010000013.1 coordinate 32,159, forward strand.
CAGGGAGAATGCTGTTTATACACGCTCGACCGCTACTACGCCTTTTTACATCAAAAAAGAATATAAGGGGACTAATGTATATTTTAATGCGGGATTGCGGGTTAGTCTGGCGGGTATTCTGAGTGACCAATAATCCTAACATTTTTTATGGCTATCAATAAAGCATTATTTCTGCTCTGCTTTTCTTTATTCTACTTGTCTGTTGCGGCGCAGCGGCCCTTTTGGAATAAATTAAGTATTGAATTTGAGGGAAAAAACAAACATGACCACCAGTATAAACGCGATGATAACCCTGCATCCTTAGCTAATTATTCCGATTATACCACCTGGAGTTGGGGAATATTACTGAACTACCGAATGAATAAAAACCTGTCAGTAGAAAGCGGTTTTATGCGGGAACAGTTTTTTACCAGTTGGGATATCACCAATAAATTTACTGGTTATGAACTGTTTATGGTGGCCAATATGATCCCGTTTCGGTTAAATGTTGAAATTCCGGTTTTAAAATTAGGGAAAAAACATTTGTGGGTTACGCCATCTTGTGGGTATACCTTAGGGCTCAACGGCACTTATGACATTCTTGTCGGCAGTGAGGTGAGCCAGTACCAGTCGTTAGACGGCCAACCGGTATATACCAGATATTTGCGCAGGTTCAAAGAATATAATCTAGCCCGCACATTCAGTCTGCTGGAATGCCGCGCACAAGTGCGGTATCCGCTTTCCAAAACTTTATCTGTTTACGCTGGTGGTGGATATGCTTATGGCCCAAAGGCAATTGCCTATACCAAGATCAGTTATTCTTACCAGGGCCAACCAGCGGAAAATGTAATCAATGAAAACCGCGGGACTCATTATTACCTGAATATTGGGTTAAGGTTCCACATTGGAAGCCTTATTGCCGATCACTAAATAAACACCCGGCAAAAATCACCCATCAAAAGAAAAATAAAGCCGCCCGTGTACGCCACAAAACTCATAACTCATAGTTCATAGCTAAGTAAAAACCACCCGCAGCCCCTCAATATCCGCAGTAATATCGCCCGGATACACAAAGGCCCGGTCGCGGAAGATCTCCCGAAGTTCGGTATCGTCCTGCATGCCAACGGTCACTGCGAATTTTTCAGCCTGTTCAAAACAGTATTGCAACCGATCGTAGACAAACTGTATATCATTGATCCACAAGACCGTATCATCGGGAAGAATATTAAAAACCGGGGCTTTCTGGTCCTGCCGAAAACGGGTATTCAGGTTGGGAATTACACTGACGGTGGTTAGTTTTTCCTTGCTCATCTGCGTGATCGGATCGAATGTGCGAATACTTTCCACCTCATCGTCAAATAATTCTATGCGGTAAGGAAACTCATTGCCGTAGGAAAACAAATCGACGATACCGCCGCGGATACTGAATTGCCCGGGTTCATAAACAAAATCGGCCCGTACAAAACCATAACCGATCAGGATTTCAATACTGGTATCTACATCGAGGCTTTCGCCCACGGCGATGTCGATGCGGTCTTGTTTCAATACCGCCGGTTTTACCACCCTTTCAAAAATCGCTTCCGGGTAAGTAATCAAGACGTGGCCATTGCCCCTGGCGCTGGTGAGTTTATGGACCGTTTCGCTGCGCTGGAGTACCTGGGTAGGATTGAGCAAGTCGAAAAAAGTAGGTCTTTTAAAACTGTCGGGAAAAAACCACGCCCGCGATTCGCCGAGCATGCCGGTAAGATCGTTGAACAAAAAAGCCGCTTCGTCCTTGGTCTCGCATACAGCTACCTGGAGCGCGGGCATACTTTCGGCAGCAGCTGCCAGGACAAACGCCCTTTGCGCCCCTTTCAGGCCAGCCAGTTGAACGCGCGCCTGCGGTTCAGAAAGAGATGCCGTTAATGCTTGCACTTGTGCAGATTGTCGGTATTTTTGCAACAGATAACCAATATTACTACTCACCCTGCAAAGGTACAGTAACTCTTTGATGAAATTATTTCAAAACAAAACGCCTCAAATACCGTTCCCTCTCACACTATGACCATTACTAATATCCAGGCCCAAAAAGCAGCCCTGTATTTCACGATCCTCGTCTACGTTTCCGGCATGATCGGTATGCAAACCAGCTGGTGCGACTGGTTTATTGGACTTACTCCAGCCAGTTTACTATTGTCGGTGGGCGTGCTGCTGTGGTGGCAACCTATCCACAACAGCCGCACACGGTCGTGGGCGATTGGAGCATTCGCAATCGGTTTTTTGTCGGAAGTAATTGGCGTGAATACCGGGATGCTATTTGGCAATTACCAATATGGCGATACCCTCGGGCCAAAACTCTGGTCGACCCCACTGATGATCGGCGCCAATTGGCTGATGGTGACCTACATCGTCAACGAAACCGTATGGCGGATACTCCCGAAAAAAACCATGCCGTTCATTGGCGCAGTATTGGTGGCAGTAGGCTGTACGATGTTCGATTGGTGGATTGAACCGGGTGCCATTTCCTTAGGTTATTGGGGCTGGGCAACAGGAATCCCATTGGCTGATAATTATTTTGGGTGGTTTTTTGTGTCGCTGATCGTCGCTTTGGTGTATTACCGTTTGATGACGCCAGCACTGCGCAATAACTTTGCACCGCTTTTATTAGCACTTCAGTTAGTGTTTTTTGGGGTGTTGCGCTTTTGGTAACAACTTTTTGCGCAACTTTGCGTCTCTTTAACCCCATACCTGAAAAAAAATCTTTTAGATGCCTGAGTTATCATTTCAATACCCGGTCTGGTTTTTTGCATTGTGCGTTTTGCTTGGCGTAGGATATGCTGCTTTGTTGTATTACCGGGACAACACTTTTGCTGAACAATCGCCCTGGCTGAAGCGTGCGTTATTCTTCCTGCGTTGGCTGGTGATCACCCTGCTTAGTGCGCTACTATTGTCCCCACTGCTGAAACGCACCATTACAGAAGAAAAGAAACCGATAGTGGCATTGTTGCAGGACCAATCGGAGAGCGCAGGTGCCACCATGGACGAGGTATCCTGGAACCAGTATAAGCAGAACTGGCAAGCCATGCGCGATGCGTTGAGTGAAAAATATGAAGTGCACGAACTGGCCTTTGGCGATCAGGTGCGGGAAGGTATTGATTTTAAATTTGAAGATAAAGTCACGAATCTTTCTGAAGTACTGCGCGATGTGTATGACCGGTACGGCGCGCAAAATCTCGGTGCGATCGTCCTGGCTACCGATGGTATATACAATGAAGGCAGCAGCCCTGCCTATTCCGGAGCTCCTATTGCAGCACCGGTTTACACCATTGCATTAGGCGATACCACGCCCAAAAAGGACCTTTTCCTCAAAAGGGTTTTCCACAATAACATTGTTTACCTCAACGATAAATTCACACTGCAGGTAGATATCGCGGCGACTAATTGCGCGGGCAATCAAACAGTACTCAGCGTCGGAAGGCGGGAAGGTGACAATATCACCCCGATGCAAAATATCCCGGTTACCATATCCGGAAACGATTTTTTTGCTACGAAAACCATTGAACTGGAAGCCACCAAACCGGGGGTAGCGCAGTATGTCGTTTCATTGGCCAAAATTGCCGGCGAAGCGAGTACCGTCAATAATGCAAAAGAAATATTCATCGATGTGCTCGATGCCCGCCAGAAAATCCTCCTGCTTGGCAACAGCCCGCACCCCGACATTTCGGCATTCCGCCAAATGCTCGACCTGAATAAAAACTACGCTGTTGCTGTTGCTTACGCCTCCGAACCTGGCTTAGATGTATCCAAATACGATTTTGTGGTGCTTCACAACCTGCCTTCACGCACCAACGACATCGCTGGTATTCTCCGCGTGATGAATGACAAGCGGATTCCCCGCTTTTTTATCGCGGGTATGCAAACGCAGTTCACCCAGTTGAATCAGGCCCAGGGATTGGTTAATACCCAAAGCAATGGCGAACAGAGTGATGAAGTACAGGGCTTGGTTTCACCTCGTTTTGCTGCGTTCAATGTATCGCCGCGCGCATTGGAGGAGCTCCCTAAATTCAATCCGGTATTGAGCCCGTTTGGCAATTTCAGTGAAACGCCACAGGCGCAAGTGGTTCTTTACAAGCGGATCGGAAAGGTCAATACAGATCAACCGCTGCTGGTTGTGGGTGAAACGAACGGTATTAAAACCGGTGTATTCCTTGGTGAAGGGCTGTGGAAATGGCGCTTATTCGACTATCTTCAACACCAAAACCAAGATATTTTCGATGAAGTATTGGGCAAAACCATCCAATATGTTTCCTTGAAAGCCGACAAGCGCAAGTTCCGGATCAACCTCGATAAAACGGTGTTTAATGAAAATGAACCCGTGATCTTCGGCGCTGAACTCTACAACGACAACTACGAACTCACCAATGATCCCGATGTGGCCCTCACGGTCAAAAACCAGGATGGACGGGAGTTCTCCTATACTTTTAATAAATCAGGCAAAGCCTATGCCCTCGATGCGGGAATTTTGCCGGTAGGCAACTATACTTATCGGGCTTCAACAGCCTTCAACGGCCAGCAATTATCCTTTGACGGCCGGTTCAGTGTGCGCCCGTTGCAATTGGAATTTTTTGCCACCACCGCGAATCATGCTATTCTTCGCCAACTTTCGGCGCAATATGGCGGTGCCACCGTCGGTCCCGCAGGACTTTCCGGCATTGCCGAAATGATCAAAAATAAAGAAACAATCAAGCCGGTTATTTACCAGACCTCCAAAACCAATCCCATCATTAATATGAAGTGGATATTTGCGTTGCTGGCGGCACTGCTGGCGGCAGAATGGTTTTTACGGAGGTATTTTGGGGCTTATTAGTGACACGGGAATACAAAAGCGCGGGTAGCAGTTCACTTTATTTTAAGTGAACATGATTTTTTTGATCGCACGTATGAGGATGATTGTGTATCGGGACCAAAGATCACTCGAACATGTTACGGCCCCGGCAACTTTACCGAATATGGTGATGGCAACGGCAGTGTAGCTTACAATGGTTTCAATCGGGCAGAGGCTGTCGTAGCAAATGCGAATGAAGAATTTAAATAATGCTGGTCAGGGGCGAAAAACACCCGGTGAATTCTACCCGGCAACGCCCCCGGCAATGCCAATTCGTTATATTTTAGTGGGTACCTACTTTCACAAAGACAATGATGCTTACAATTACAGTGTTTCAGAATATGAAACCCATGCAAAATATGATATTGATGGGACACAAGTACTTGACTTATATATGGGCTGGTGGCCGAATATTACTTGGTCGGGCAATGCATTTGACTTTGGAGCTAATAATAAATTCTGCTTTATTATCAATGATTATCAAATTTATCTCAAACCAGGATGCCGGGCTTGGTCAATAGAAGCTACCGGAAGCATTATTAACCATGAAATTTTCCATACATTAAAATTATTTCACACATGTACTGGTGATGATTTTTGTAATGACACCCCGGTAGGCTTCGTGTATGACAAAGTAATGATGGGTATATGTACCTTAAATCAGAATGCAAATTGTTGGGATTTTAATCCCGCAATTCCGGGATGCCCAAGAAAACCATGTGACGACTGGGATAAGATCTCTAATAATGGCATGGATTACAACCAATGGGAACATGCATTTACGCTTTGTCAGATTGAAAGAATAAATAATAGTTTAATTAATGGTAACGGAAATTCATATATCCATTCCTGTAACGGATGTATGCCGGCACAGGCATTCTTTTTTACACCCGGCAATGCAACGCTTTGCACACCGTATTTGGTGATGTTAAACGGTCAGGGTTCTTTTAATGAAAACCAGTACCTGATTGAAATTTGTGAAATTGAGGAAGGCAATCCTGATAATTGCATTGGTAATTATTACAACTCAGGCTGGAAAAATGGAGAGGTGGGTAAAATAAACCTTGCGTCATTTTACTCCTTTCTGGCCAATAAAAGCTACAGGGTAAAATTGATTGCAGGTAATAGCAACTGCCCCGGTACAGATGAATGGATTCAAACGATCAAAACCCGTGATTGTGCCACTAATCCGCCCTGCTGTTTTGATATGTCACTGCTTAATCCGGTTACGGATAATATCAGAGTTGCTTATCATTTGCCTGTAGATGGTCAGGTATCGTTTCAATTAACAAATCTTACTACCGCTCAAATATTTTCACTACAGTCTTCAACAGATGAAAATGTGGGAGATTATCAAAAAGAGTTTGATGGATCAGGCATTCCTGCAGGGACTTACGCCTTTACAGCAGCATACAGAGGAGTCTATTATTCTAAAACTATTACCAAAATATAGCACCTATGAAAACGATTTATTCAGGAATTTTATGCTTACTATGCTATATTCCAGACGTATCAGGACAGGCAATCAACGCTCAATTTGAAATGCCCGTTTATTTTGAGGATGCCGTTGGAAATAAAGATACATTGATAATCGGATATAATTCTTTAGTGCCTCCACCTGGGGTTTATAATCCATCATTTGATGGGCCGCTTGTTCTTGGACCTATGGATAGTGTTTTTGAAGTCAGAGCTTTCCATGTAGATAATTCTTTCCATGTGAACCAGTTTACACTAAAAAAAATAATTGTTCAATACGAAAATTTACCATCGGATAGTTGTGGCGTTTCAGCAGACGTGGATATAATTGTGTCCTGCAAATACCCTCCCTTAACTGTTCGGTACGACAGTACAGTTTTAGGGCCGACCTCCTGTAGAAGCAACGCCATTTTATCACCCGATTGGCAAATATTTTTATTACAATATTGGTGGCAATCGCCAAAATATATTTGTATGGGGGAGCAATCCGAAGTAACTTTCGCCGATATCAATAAACTGTATGAGCACCTCAAAGTGGAAAATGTTGAAGTGGAAGGACAAGGTGAACGTGATCTCCCGGGGTTGTTAATTGTTTTTCACCAATGGGGTGCCTGTACCGACTCTACATTGGTAAAAATCAGTGAAGCAATCCAGTTGAAAAAACCGGAGATGCGGGTTTCCCCTAATCCGTCGGGCGGGAATCTGCATATTTCGGTGAATACAGCGGCTGCCTATTCGAATGGCTCTATGCGATTGGTAGACGTGCTGGGTAAAACAGTCGGTTCAAAGTCCGTCGCGCTTGATCAGGGAAATAATACGATTCAATGGGATTTGCAGCATCTCAGGAACGGCTTTTACTGGCTTCAATTTATGACAGGCAAGGGGAGCACCACCGTTCCGGTCATTATTCAGGAATAAAAATCAGGGGTTGCAGTGCTGTTTGTACCGCAACCCCTGATTTTGAAGTAATAGACTCCAACTACTGATTTATCATTCTCGCTGCATTTTTCCGAAAAACCGCATCATTTCGTTTGGCAGGTATGTCAAGATATGTTTTGGCGGCATTTTTCGCTGCGGCTTTATTATTGCTTTTCCAATACGCTTCTGCCAGGTAGTAAAATGCCGGGCCGGAATATTCACTATCACTCTGCTGGCTGACGGGAATTAACACCGCAATGGCTGCGCTATACTCTTTTGCGCCGACCAGCGCTACGCCCCGATAAAAAACGTAGGAGGGTTGTTGAGGATCAATTTGACCAAAAAGCTCGGCGGCTGTTGCGAAATTGCCTGCCTGATAGGCATTGGAGGCATTTTCCAGGGTTGTTTTCGCATCTTGTGCGCCAGCCATTGCAAATTTATTGGGGTAGGGCGTAAACTGGATTTCCTGTGCCAATGGTGCTTCGCCACCCAATATGGCACGACGGGTATCCGGGATAGCCAAGAGCAGCAGCGCAATAGCGGCAACGGCGGCAATACTGTAGCGAGTCCATACTGACCATCCGCCAGTTCCCTCAGTCCTTTTTTTTTCGGCTTCCTGCAAAACGGCTTTCAATTGAGCCCGTTCCTTTTTTATAATAGCGGCTGCGGTAGTTTGCTGGAAACGAAAATTATCCGCCAGTTCAGCATCGTCGACCATTCTTCGCTGCAGTTCGTCCTGTTCAGCAGGAGTAATATCCCTGTTGAAGTACTTTTCGATCAATAATTCGTCGCGGTTGTTCATGTCATTAATTAAAGGCAATGTTTTTCGTAAAGTTCGCGGAGTTGCGCCATACATCGCCGGCGCATTTGGCGAACTACGTCGCCGCTTGCATAGCCGGCCATTTCGGCAATTTCATTACTTTTTTTATTTTCATAATAGGTTAGTCGGACAATAGCAGCACAGCCTTCCCCGAGTTGCCCCAGTATTTTGGTTAAACAATCCAGATTTTGCGTCTGAATAATATCTTCTTCGGGGCTGTTCATCAATTGATCCATCTCCGATTCGGCTATCTGAAATCCTTCGGGCAAAGGTGCCGGTTGGCGGCGTTTGTCCCTCAGGCGTTCTCTCAACATATTTCTTCCTATACCAAACAGGAAAGTTCCTGGTTTAGCAGTGAGCACCAACGATCCGGATTCCATTTTTTGCCAGAGAATCACGCAGGCATCCTGGAATGCATCCACGATTTCGCTTTCGTCTAAGCCCGACCAAGGTCTTGCCCAGTTGACAAATTTATTCCGGTGTTGGTTATACAGGTCTGTGAAACTTACCCCTTCGTACATAATTTCAGGCCGTGACTTTGTTTTGGGTGTAAAGTAGTACGATTGTTTTGTCTATTAATGGCAGCCGCTTCAAAAATGTGAACTAACTACCTAACTTAATTTCCAGATGCTCCAGATGAAAAAACTCCGACAGGTCCAGTTCTATTTTTTTAAAGGGATTCTGGCTGAGATCAATCCAGCGCAATTGGGTGAGTTTGCCTAAAAAATCAGGCAACTCTGGCAATAAGTTTTGGCGCAAATTGAGGTGGGAGAGCTTGGTCGACTGTTCTAAAAAACCAAAACTTTTCAGGTTACAGCGCGTTATTTCAATTGAAGTAAGAGATGGGAAAGTCCCCAACAAGTCTTCATTTTCTATAGAATAGCCGTCGATAGAGAGCTTTTCCAATGAATTACTATGAAAAGGCCCTTTTTCAGGATCAACACGCATGGGATTTTTCGGCCGGTGTGTCCCCCTGCGAATAGTAAGCGTCTTTAATCGGGGTAAGGCAAAAAGCGTGGATGGAAAAGTTTCGAGTTTCAAATTCTCCGCCAACACCGTTTCCAGGGGTAATTCCAACAAATAAGGCATGGTGCCTTCCAGATCGAACTGTTTGTGGCCGGGAAGCGTGATATACTGAATAAAATCGAGGGAACAGATAGCAGCGGAAATGATATTTTCGGGGTAGTGAATCAGGTTAAGCGTCCGGTGTGATATCTCAAAAAAAGGACTCCGGTTGTTACCTGCCCTGTGCCAGAGGCACATTTTATTGGCTAAAATAAAATCAAAAATATCAAATTCCGGGTTGCGGTATTTTCCGAGGTATTCTGCTTCATTATAATGGTATGCAGCCCCTTCTTTTAATTTTTCCGCCTGCCGAACAGTATCGTGCCCAGCGTGCTTTTGCAAAAGTTTGAGTGCGCGCGCTGCAACAGGCTTGAGGGAGTGAAACACGGCGATCCCGAAAAGATAGCCGATGATACGACGATTTACCCCTCCCCCTTCAATTAATTCAAGGAGGAGGGGTATATTATCTGTGGATTCATCACGCAACAAACGCGTGATTTGCGTGGTGAAAATTCCCGATTCGTCATCCGTTAAATATGGCATGACGCAAAGATGGGGAATACAGGCTATTTTTGGGAAAAGATATTGGAAAGTTGATGATTCAATTACTCTTCAGGTTGGTGGATTGACAGCTTTATTCTCTTTAACAGCCTCGAAGGCGCTTTTTGCTGGGGAATACGGGATTTAATAAAACATCTGAAATCTTCTTCGGCGGTAGCAATAAATTCGGGGGAAGGGTCAAGGGAATCTGAGGGGAGTTGCCAATAATTATCTCCATTGTCCTGCACATTTCGGGTAATTTTCAAATTTTGAGGGAACGCATCATGACTTGCTTTAGCGCCTGTGCCATTGTCGTTACTTTTGAATGAGCTTTTCATATCGCAGCGAATTTTATTTTTGTGAGCAAAAAATGCGGTTGCTATAAGATGAAAACGCATAGCCTGGGAGGACTATACCTGCTGATCGGCAAATAGTTTCTCCGTTACAACAGGCACATCGGCTTGTTGTGATTCCGGAGAAAACTATTTGCTGTTTGAAATCTGCGTTTTGCATCTTTAGGCCAACCTTAAGTTATGAATATTAAATAATTTAAGAGAGTGCAGATGCAGGAGCGGCGACCTCACCCTGGTTTCCCTCGGGAGAAGTCGCCGTTTCAGATGGCGATTGTTCCTGATCGTCCGGAACATTATAACCGTAATCTTTCGCGTATTCACGTAGTTTTTCGGCCATCATGTTACGGGCGCGGTACAGCCGTGAACGCACGGTTCCAATTGGTACTTCCACCAATTTGGCGATTTCTTCGTAAGAGAAATCTTCGAGGTCGAGCAGCAGCACATCACGGAAATTAGGAGACAACGACTCAATTGCGGTGATGACCTCATCTCCGAGTAATTGATCGCCCATTTCTTCCCGTAAGCCCAGGTACCGTGGAGCAGCCACGTCATCCTCGTTGTGGTATACTACGATATCTTCGTAATCTACTTTACGTGGCTGACGACTGGCCGTGCGGTAATCGTTGATGAATACATTTTTGCAAATACGGAACAGCCACGCTTTGGCATTAGTGCCTTCCTGATAGCCATCCATAAAGCGCCATGCTTTCATGTAAGTTTCCTGCGCCAGATCTTCGGCGCGGTTAGCGTCGTTGGTCAAACGATATGCAAACCCATAAACAGCATCTAAAAGCGGGTAAAACTCCTGCTCGAAGATACGTGTATTACGCGTAGCAACAGAATCGTCGGATGATGTGAATAATGTAGTCATAAATTGACTGCGGTTTTTCTGAGGAAAGGAACTTTTCTTCAGATAGTTTTTTAAAACAGTTGACAACTCCTGCAAAGTTCCCGGAATGGAAGATATTTTACAATTTTTTTTGGGAGTATTTTCTAATCGCGGTTTTTGCACGGAGACGCACAGAGAAAAAGGGCACGGAGAGCTCCGGAGGCATAGCGTGAATGTAGTGTAGGAGTGCTAATACAAAAAAATCCCGCTGATGGCTTCATCAGCGGGATTTTAATATCTCCATTTTGAAATAGTGGCCAAGGCAAATAGTTAGTACCTGTAATAATCCGGTTTGAACGGACCTTTTACTTCCACACCGATATATGCTGCCTGATCCTGGGTAAGTTCTTCCAGTTCCACACCGATTTTAGCGAGGTGAAGGCGGGCTACTTTTTCATCGAGGTGTTTAGGCAGCATATATACTTTGTGCTCGTAGCTTGTGCCATTTTGCCAAAGTTCTAACTGTGCCAATACCTGATTGGTAAAAGAGTTAGACATCACAAAAGAAGGGTGACCAGTGCCGCAACCGAGGTTGACCAAACGGCCTTCCGCGAGTACGATAATGTCTTTGCCTTCTACATTGTAGATATCCACCTGTGGTTTTACCTCCACTTTAGATGCACCGTATGTTTTATTCAACCAAGCCATATCGATTTCATTGTCGAAGTGGCCAATATTACAAACGATCGTTTTGTCGTTCATCAGGCGGAAATGCTTTTCAGTCACGATATCGCAGTTGCCGGTAGCGGTTACGATGATGTTGGCACGTGGAATGGAATTTTCCAGGCGTTTTACCTCAAAACCGTCCATAGCAGCCTGCAAAGCGCAGATCGGGTCGATTTCAGAAACGATTACGCGGCAACCGTTGCCCGCCAAAGAAGCGGCCGAACCTTTACCTACATCACCATAACCAACCACAACCGCCACTTTTCCTGCGATCATCACATCGGTAGCGCGACGGATCGCATCCACGAGTGATTCTTTACAACCGTATTTGTTGTCAAATTTAGATTTGGTAACCGAGTCATTGATATTGATCGCCGGAAGCGGGAGGGTTCCTTTGGCCACGCGCTCATACAAACGGTGAACACCTGTGGTGGTTTCTTCGGAGATACCGCCGATGGCTGCTACTAATTCCGGATACTGGTCGAGGACCATATTGGTCAGATCGCCGCCATCGTCGAGGATCATATTGAGGGGCTGGTTGTCGCTGAATGCAAAGAGCGTTTGCTCAATACACCAGTCGAATTCTTCAGCATTCATGCCTTTCCAGGCATAGACCGGAATGCCTGCTTCGGCGATTGCAGCAGCAGCGTGGTCTTGTGTGGAGAAAATATTGCAGGATGACCAGGATACTTCAGCGCCCAATTCCACTAGTGTCTCGATGAGCACGGCAGTTTGGATAGTCATGTGCAGGCAACCTGCAACACGCGCACCTTTCAGTGGTTTGGATGGACCAAATTCTTCCCGGAGCGACATCAGGCCTGGCATTTCAGCTTCTGCTAAGCGGATTTCCTTGCGGCCCCAGGCGGCGAGGTTAATGTCTTTGACTTTGTATTTCGGACGAGTTGCCGTTTCTACTGACATAAAAATAATTCGCGTTAAATGTTTTTAAATTTTTTCAAAATTAAGTTTGGACAGCCGTTTTAATTTTGCAGTGCAAAGATATAACATTCTGCGCGGGATTGCCAAATGGAATTATTAGTCCCAGGTCCCAGGACTAACAGACTTGGGACTAACTTCACTAACTTTTCTTTCATACTCCTCAATCCGGTCGAGGAAGGATTTCATTTCCTTGTATTTCAGGTAAGGGACACCGTTTTTTTGGTGATTAGCCACGCTGATGGTAAATATTTTACGGACGTGGTAAAAGATATCTTTTTGTGCCTGCCAAAAAGAATAACCAGGATGGTAGATATGGCCAGGCTCGGCGCTCACACCATTGAGTTCCAATAATTTGAAATTTTGTCCCATTTTGAGTTCGGCCATGCTATTGCAACGCAAATCGAAACGACCGTAATAAAAACCCTCTATTGGTAGACTGATTGCATCGAATACAGCTTCGAGTTGCGGATCGATATAGTCGTTGTAATTAATGAACATAGCCCCGCGGCAGTGATTGCCATAAGGAACCAACTCTATCTTTTCGCCCTTGGGAATAACGGCATTCCATTGGGCAGCCCATTCCTCCCGGAGTACATCCGTTTGTAAAAATGCGCGTGGTTTTTGTTCCACCAATTGTTGCAGGGTAGAAATACCATCGCCAGTAATACTGAGCAGTTCCTTCATGGTAATGGAGGAGATCTTTCCTTTCGCCTCGTCCGGATTCCGAAAATAAAAGACGCTGAGTTCTACCGGATAATCTACAAAATCCTGGAGGATGAAATCTACGGGCATCCTTTTGCGGTAAGCGAACAGTGCTTCCCTCGTATGCAGGCGTTCCACGTTCCATCCACGGGCACCCAGGTCTGGTTTGGCGATTAGCGGAAAAGCAAACTGATTGGACTCCAGGATTGCATCTAAGTGTTGCTCATCGTCATTTTCAACCACTAATACAGATTTAGGGAGGTGTTTTGGAGGAATGAGCTGCAAGATTTTCCACTTGGATTCACCGTGTAACCCGCCGTTTTCAATAGAGGGATTGGCCGCCGAAAAATAAAAAAATGACCTTGCCCGGATTGCTAAAAAGCAATGGTATAAAATGGCAGGAGCATAAACTACTGCCGCCGGCCAGTATTCCCAGCTCCGTATTTTAATCAAAAAACGTCTATTCACAAAAGTAGGTTAGTTGGAATGTATGAGACTTGTTGCGGTGGGAGGCCACCCGGCCTGTCTGATTGATTCCGGTATTGAATGGTCGAATCAGCCACCCCGAAAGCCCGGGGCAAACTGATTCCTGGTTGAAGGGCCTGTATGCCAATCCGGATAAGCGCCTGGTGGTGGACCGCGTGTTCAATATTGTACATGATCTCCCGGTAAAAATTGGTGGCGGTGGAAATCAATTCATCATTATTATTCAGATAAGATTGCTGAAGGACCAAGTCGACATTCTCCTTTTGGATTTCCCGAAAAATCATATTTAACGTCGCTTTTGCCGTATCGGGATTTGTTTCCAAGGACAAATCGCGTTGGCGGCTGTCGTAATTTAACACGCCAGTTTCCCTGCTTTGAATCAGGCATTCAAAAAACTCCAGAATGTGCCGTACATGTTGGCCTATGGTCGCATTACTCAACACCTCTACAGGTGTTGCATAATCAATGGGTGATAACCCCTCCAGTAAATCCTGTAATTCGCTAAGTATTTGGGTTGTTTTTTTAATAAGCATTATGTAGATCCTTTTTTTAAAAAATAACAGATACTTTACAAGGAAAGCCTGATATCAGTTCTATGCCAGTACAATAGTACGGCAGAACACAGAAAAACCAGCACAGCAAGGCCAAAAAGTTGTCCGCCGTCGCCTTGTATTTCAATGCCGAGTTTACCAATGTGGGAAAGAATAGCCCCAGCCATAGTCCCCATGGCAAGTCCTGCACCTATCCAGGTGTACGCCGGAATCAAAATCAGTATAGCCACGATTAGTTCGACTACTCCACTGCCGATTCGGCCCCATGGTTCAGCACCAAGTGTCGTAAAAATATACACCGATTCTGGTTGACCGGTAAATTTAAAATAAAGGGTTTGGAGCAAAATAGCGGCTGCGACGATGCGCAATACCCAAATGACAATATTCATGTTTTTAGAAAATAAGGATGATCAAAACTTGTTGCGATGGGGCAAAGTTATGAAGCGTAAAATCAGGACAGATAAAAACAGGGTATACCTGTCGGCACAGCGACAGTATCTTTTACCTTTAGGCCGCTTTATACAAGTAATTTCATCACATCATATCAGCACAACATGGAAAAACACCTTGATCGTCGCAAATTTTTGCAATCCGCAGCCCTTGCTGGTGCGGCGGTTGCACTCCCCCATTTAGGAAAAGCCAATGACCTCAGTGCCAATGCGGCACCCGCTATTTTAAAAGGAAAACCCAAAACGAAGCTGAATTTAGGGTTCATCGGCGTAGGATTGCGCGGACAAAGCCACGTTGAACTCGCCCTGCTTCGCGAAGACTGTGAAGTGGTTGCTATTGCCGACCCGCAGGCGGTGATGGTGGAGTCGTGCCTGAAATTGTTTGATGACAAAAACAAGAAACGCCCTAAGGTGTATGATAAGGGCGACTACGATTATCTCGAATTGCTGAAAGATCCCAAAATTGACGCTGTTCTTATCGCTTCCCCATGGGAATGGCACACGCAGCAGGCCGTAGCCGCCATGCATGCCGGCAAATATGTGGCTACCGAGGTGGGCGGTGCCTTTTCACTCGATGAATGCTGGCAATTAGTCAATACGCATGAGGCGACAGGCATGCACCTGATGTTTATGGAAAATGTATGTTACCGCCGCGATGTGATGGCGGTACTGCAAATGGTACGGGAAGGGCTGTTCGGTGAATTAATTCACTTTGAATGTGGCTACCAACACGACCTGCGGGAGGTAAAATTTAATGACGGTAAAAACCCTTACGGTGGCGGTGTGGAATTTGGTGAAAAAGGTTTCCATGAAGCCAAATGGCGCACCAAACATTCGGTAGCGCGCAACGGCGATCTGTACCCGACCCACGGTGTTGGACCAGTATCGATGTTTACCAATATCAACCGCGGCAACCGGTTTCTGTACCTGACTTCTACGTCCTCTAAGGCCCGCGGACTGCACGAATACATCGTAGAGCACCCGAAAGGCGGCGAATCGCACCCGAATGCCAAAGTGGAATTCCATCTCGGCGATGTGGTGACCACTGTTTTGAAAACCGTCAATGGTGAATCAGTCATTATTTCTCACGACACGAACCTGCCGCGGCCCTATTCCCTCGGATTCCGGGTACAAGGCACCAATGGTATCTGGATGGACGTGAACAAGAGCCTGATGATCGAAGGAAAAACAGCTGCCCATAAATGGGAGGATGCCCAGTCCTGGCTCGACAAATACGACCATCCATTGTGGAAACGCTACGGCGACGATGCCAAAGCAGGCGGTCACGGAGGAATGGACTTCTTTGTTTTTCACCACTTTGTGGAATGCGCCAAGCAGAATATTGCGCCACAAATAGATGTGTATGATGCCGCTACCTGGCTCGCCATTACCCCGTTATCGGAAGCATCGATTGCCATGAGCAGCGCGCCGCAGGCATTTCCCGATTTTACACGGGGACGGTGGATAGACCGGAAGCCTGATTTTGCGATTGGGGATGAATTTTGAAGATATTCGCCGGATGGCTACTTTAGTCATCCGGCGAATTATATATTTTTAAGTCTTTAGACTGTTTTTTCAGAACTCCCAAAGATCTTTTTTGATAAAATAGTTGCAGTTAGAGAGATAGAATTTCATCTATGCATTGACTCCTGCCATTAGAAGTGCCCTGAATCGTGATGACAGGCTGATTAATAGGCATTCACGCTTTTGGGAAAAAAACAGTTCCGCTTCTCTTTTGCTGCATTTCCCTTGATGCTTGCGAGAATGTTTTGATTTATGTTAAAGTTTGTTTTTGCTCTTGTATATTTGAAATATTTCCTACATATTTAGATTTTATTATCTAATTTATGTCCTATGTTCAAAACATTCCAACAACCAAGTACCAAAAAACGACTCTTCCCATACTTCTCTTTCAGCAATTCTACCGTTGGCTGATTCTTTCACCTGATTTTTTATGGACTGTTAACCGGTCCTAATATTCGATTAACGTGAAGTTTATCGTTTGCTTATTATTAAATAATGATGCCCCAATGGTATGCTATATTTTATTTTTAGTATATGACGAAATTTTAATTTCTTTCTCTTAAATCTTTTAACCGTGAGTAAAACACCAATCAAATGACAGACGGCCGCTGAAATTCAATCCCGTGTTTCGCTCACAAAACAATCATATCTAATGCTACAAACAAATTTTTTACATTTAAGACCATCTCTTTTTTTTAATGGTAGTTGCCAAACTGGTAGATTAAGGCAATTAATCTCAAATTCTGAAATTCAAAAACCTACTCACTTTACACGTCTAAAGTATTTGGGTAAATCAGTTTTACTTTTAGTAATGCTATTATTTGGGGAAAGTTCTTTTTCTCAAACATGCGATCCGGAAGCCGATTTTACCTATACTGTAAGTGGATGCGAAGCCGATTTTACCCCTTTATATACTGGTTATACGGTACATTTTTGGGCCTTTTATGATGATAATACAGGATTGGGAACCGAGGCTGGGACTACAACAGTTTCTAATCCATATCACACTTTCAATCCTGTAACTGGCCTTACAACCAGATGGGTAAAACACACTGTAATAGTTTTCGAAAATGGGCAATACGTAGTAAAAATTTGCGAAAAACAAGTCCCCGTAAATTGTAGTGTTGGATGTGAAGAACGTATTCCGTATTATCGCCTAGATGGATGTAAACTCACCCTCTCCTATAAAACCTCGATTCCGTTTAGTGTAAATTGGGGGGATGGAACTCCTATTACAACTGGTTCATCGCCCCTGGTTCACAATTATTCTGTAGACGCTATCTACACAATAACTTATACCGTAAACGGTCAAACGTGTACATTCAAAATTAGAGTCAAATGCTTGGATGGCTGTTGTGAGGCAGGCTTTCAAGCAACTGCCGTAAGGGAATGTGGTAAACTTTTTATAAAATTAGAAGCAAACTGTAAAGAAGGTTTACATGAATGGATTTTCCCTAAAGATTGCCCTAAGACAGTTAATTTACAGCCGACGTTAGCTAATCAATCTGTGCAAATCACTGATGTTAATATTGATGCATCATTCACGTTTCCTATTATTCACAAGTATACATGTATGACTGGCGGAGTTTATGAAGAAACTCAGGTTGTAACTTTTACTGATCAACTTGAAGGTATATACATTGGAGTTCCAGGCATCCCTACAAATTTGTCATACTATAATTGTGTTTTCCCAGCATTTAGCCACACGGGAACCCCAACAAAACCTGTATTTGTTGCAGGGGTGATCAATGTTGATAAACCTTTTATATTCAATAGTACAGAACTCCAATTTGATCCTGGAGATACTGGTTTCGATACATACACTTCTTCCGCACCATTCACCCTCCAAAACCAAACTTTGCTTCATGGAATTCAAGGAGGGGATGATTGTTTTTATCTCTGGAGAGGGTTAAAACAATATAATACAGGGATCTTAAACATCACAAATAGTGAAATCAGAGAAGCGATGAATGGGATTTTGCTAAATGGTAACTCAGGAGCAATCACAAACATAAGCGACAGTCGATTTTTTGAAAACTTTGTTGCAATTTATGCTACGAGAAGTATGGGCGTATTTGGAATGGTACGAACTATTATTGACGGTGGCCTGAAGCTTCGCCCAGCAGGTACACTTCAAACAACTGCGAGTAGTACTGTGTCAGTGCAAGGGATTCCTGCAGGTTCGATCATATTTTCTTTTTTGAATTATGTGCCTGGCAACCATGGGTTCGCAGGTATTTATTCTCAACGTGCTGCGGTAACACTCCCTTTTTTAGTAGCCCTAGATCGAAACAGGTTTCAAAATTTAAATTATGGAATTTCTGTTTTTGACGCTAACGTCACCATTGACAGAAACTCTACGTTTTCCGATATCAACAAAGGTGCCTATTCGGATAACCGTACTTGTGCAGTAGTCATGTACGACAGGTCGGGAGTTGGAAATGACTTTACCTGGACGGGTACCTTAGATGAAAATAATGGCACACCTGATATCAATAACGCATTCACTGGAATAATTGTTCGTTCTCAACAAGGCTCTGCTCCAGTGAATGTTGATATTTCCAATATGGATATTGCTAACGTAGCCTCAGGGATCTTTCTTGATGCCAGGTTTAATAATGGAACTATTATTGGGAATTCATTAGATATGCACCCTTTTAACGGGGTTCATAACAACAGAATAATAAGTACAATTAATGGAATAACAGCATTGTCAACGAATGGAGGTATTACATATTGGGACAACTCTCCTACAATTAGTGATGTAGAAATTTTTGAAAACAATATCACGGTTGAAAATTTTCTGACAATTGGTGATTGGGATACTCCATCCACAATTGGTATTTCGGCCAATGGCTCTTTCCCCATTAGTTCTACAGGGACAACTACGGATGAAATTGATATCCACGATAATAGAGTTGATTTAACACAAAATGGCCAATCTGGTATTGGGTTTGTGGGTTTTCCAAATGGTATTATTAGAAATAATGGTGGAGGAACAGGAAATGGAATATTTAGTTCTTCCAATAACATTGGAGCTGGTCTCTTTAGTAGAGGTGGCGACCAAAATAAAATTTGGTGTAATGATGTTGTTGCTACAGGCACTCCTCCAACAGACCGGACTTTATTTCTCATTGAAAGTTCATCGGAAGTATCTTTTATTCGTAATTCGTTAGAAGGTCCAACAGAAGGTATCCAGGCGGTTAATACATCGTCAAATTCTGAGTTGCGTTGCAATACTATGCTCAACAACTCAATTGGTTTGCACTATATAGGCGATGTAATTACAGGTGATCAAGGTACCCCTTCCGTATCTTATGGCAATATATGGAATGGCACTTTTACTCAAACCGCACAACATGATGGTCTGCCTTTTGCAGTAACTTTATCCCAATATTATGTTAGAAATGTAGCGGGAGAAAACCCATTAGGTGCTATACCTGG
>JBILHQ010000339.1:0-4454 GCA_044350415.1 Saprospiraceae bacterium
ACGGATACGTCACTTCGTATACATATCATACTGGCACAAAATTAGTATCCAAAATCACTCAACCCGACGGCCAGGAATCCTGGTTCGATTACGACCAACTGATGCGGGTGGTCAAAGCCTGGGCACGCCCATCAACAGCCGGAACCAAAACCACCGCCACAGTCACCACCGATTACGATTACCGATACAGAAGTCAGCCTGCGCCAACCAATACGATGCTGGAAAACTATGTAAAAACAGTAACCACCTTCGCCACCGCACCCACCGGAGCTGGCACCAGCGGACTCACCACACAGGAAGCCTACCAGTATATGGACGGTATTGGCCGCCCCTATCAAAGCGTCGCCCGCAAGCAGTCACCTGCACAAAAAGACGTAGTCATCTATACAACTTACGACAAGTGGGGACGAACAGTCAAACAATACAATCCTGTGGAATCCACCACGAATACAGGTGCCAAAATAGCGGAACCCACCTCCACGCCTTACACTCTGTCAGAATACTATTCCGATCCGCTCAGCAGACCGTGGAAAGTGACGCCACCTTCCTGGTATGCCACCGAATACACTTACGGGTCTAATATCGCCAGCGAAGTGCTGCTGAACCATACCACTCCCACTTATTACGACGCAAACAGTCTTAGCAAAACCACCCTGAAAGACCCGGACAACAAGCAGGTCGTCACCTACAAAGACAAAATGGGCCGCAACCTCCTGACCAAACGCACCAATACAGCGAATACCGACCCTGCCAATACCTATAATATATACGACGATAAAGACCGCATGGTCAAAGTGATCCCACCCGGATCCAATTTCGCCAGCACCACGCTCAATTTCGAATACACCTACGATCCAGCCGACAACATGCTCACCAAAAAAGTGCCCGATGCAGCATTGGTGACCATGAGATACAATACCCGCGATCAATTGGCACTCGAACAAGACGGTAACTTACTTGCACTAAGTAAATGGCGCTGTATGCAATACGACGACTATGGTCGGGTACTTAAAACCGGCCTGTATTCAGGAGCGGTTCCATCGCCGATCCCTACAACGATGGTACCTACCGACCTGTACACCGAAAACATTTACGGGACCACTGGCATCGAAAAAGGAAAGGTAAAAACGGCAAAAGTAAAAGTATTTGACACTCCCCCTAACTGGCTCCAATCCACCAATACCTTCGACATATACGGCCGTATCAGCAGCAGCACTGGCAATAACTACCTGCAGCTCACAGACTTCAGTGCCGAAACCATGAGCTATATCTACGATTTCGCCGATAACGTACTGAAAGACACCCGGGTAAGCAAAAAAACAACAACGGTTTCCTATACCCTTAACCAAACCCACAATTACGACCATTGGGGCCGAAACACCCAGAATACCCATCAGGTAGGGACAGGTACCATCAATACCATCAGCCAGATCAACTATGACTGGAAAAACCAGGTAACAGAAAAGAACTTGGGCAAAACCCCATCGACCACCAATTACCTCCAAAGCCTCGATTACGCCTACAATGATCAAGGCTGGCTCACCACCCTCAATGCCGCTTCGCTTGGAGGCACCAATACCGGACTCAGTGCCTGTCCGACCATGCCCAGCCCCGGCGCAGCAAATGCCACACCAGATCTGAACGACCTGTTTTATTTAGAACTGAAATACGACGCATTACAAAGCGGACTGACCGGTACCGCCGTCAAAAATGGCAATATCAGCCAGGTGCTCTGGCGCACGCGCGGCCGTGAACGACAGGCGTATTCGCTCACGTACGATTACCTCGACCGCATGACCAATGCTCGGTATGACAATATCAGCGATGCTGGAACGGTGAATAACACCAGCGCATGGGACGAAAACTTAGTCTACGATATCCGGGGTAATATAAACTCCCTCACAAGAACGGGCAAGTACAAAACATCAGCCACCTGCTGGACCGATGGCCAAATCGATGCCCTCGCTTACACCTATAATACCAACACCAACAAACTCCAAAAAATAACCGACTCCGCACCAACCGTCTCGAAAGCGAACGGATGGAACAACCCCGCCGCAGCACCGGGTACTGCACAATATACTTACGATGCCAACGGCAATATGACCGCCGATCCCTATAAATTTCTGTCAGTTGAGTATAACTTCCTGAATCTCCCCAAAAAAATGACCTTCTCCTTACCATCAGGGGCTGAACAAACCATCGACATCCTCTACGACGGTTCCGGCAGAAAACTCCGCAAAACGGTGAAAGATGCAGGGAGTTTAGTGTACACACAGGATTATGTGGGCGGAATCGAATACAGAACCACTCTTGCTTTATCTTTGAGTTTGGAAAGCATTGGACATAGAGAAGGGCGGATATTTAACACCAATACAGGTACAACAAGTGCCGATGCGTTGCGTTATGAGTACAGTATCAAAGACCATCTCGGCAATACCCGACTGACCTTCACCGATAAAAACGGGAATGGTATAGTGGACGTAACCTCCGGAACGGATAATGAAGTGTTGCAGGAAAACCACTACTACCCCTTCGGTCTGGCCATGAGCGGCCCGTGGATGAATGACGCGGCGATTGATACCAAGTACCAGTATAATGGGAAGGAATTGAATGATGATTTTGGGTTAGGGTGGAATGATTATGGGGCGAGATGGTATGATGCGACTGTGGGGAGGTTTCCATCTGTTGACCCAATTATTGAAAAATTCCCATACCTTACCCCATATAATTATGCAAGCGACGATCCGATAGGGAAAATTGATTTATGGGGTTTACAAGGAATGACCGCTGCCGCAGGTTGGCAATATATGTGGGGTTCTACAGGCTTGACAAATGATTGGGGTGGTATTGATAAAGTAAAAAAACTTGCTAAAGATGTAGTGGTTGAAGCAGGCAAAATGATTGCTGTGATGGTAATTATTGAGGTAGCAACACCAGTAGTTATGGACTATTTAGGTCTTTCAGCTGCTGAAGCTGCCACCAGTGGAGGAGCTGCTGCCGGCGGGAGAGCATTAGCCACTGACACAGAAGCATCGGGTGTCGCAACGGCAAGAAATGCAAGTTCAACCAGCAATAGTTCCACTCTAACAAAAGCAGAACAACGAGCGGCAAAACTTAGTGAAGCCCAAAGACCAGGACAAGATTTTACAAAAGCAGGAAAAGATGCTACAAAAAATGTAAATATGGAACGGAATGGCGGCGAAACAAAATGTGTAAATTGTGGGCAAACAACCCAAAATCCATCACAACATCAAAGTGGAGTTACTCCTCCTGGGAATGAGACACATGTTGACCATTATATACCAAAATCCAAAGGAGGGAGCGGCACTCCCGACAATGGCCAAGTTTTATGCCGGGATTGTAATTTAAAAAAAAGCGATAATTGACATGAAAAAAATAATGTTTGTCCAAAAGTTAAAAAATGGAGAATTGGTAACAGAAGGTATTTGGTGCATTGAACATGAAGATGGGTGCTTCATTATTGATAATATCCCTTTTATTGCAAGGAACATTGCTTGTGGGGATAAAATAAAAATTGAATTTAGTGAAGAAGATAATAATAATTATTTCGACAGTATTGTAAGCGCTTCGGGTAACTCAACAATTAGAGTCTATTTTGATAGTACTGAGAATATTGAATCCACAAGAGAAATATTAAATGGCATGAAATGTGAATCTGAAGTTTTTTTAAGTAAAATGATTATTGCCGTGAATATCCCTAAAGATACCAATTACATACCCATTAAGAAGTTTTTAGATGAAGGAGAGGATAAGGGAAAATGGGAATATGAAGAATCCTGTTTATCACATAATCCTGCTAACGGCCTTTCAAGTCTTAGTTGATCGGTTACGTAAAAGGTTGCTAAAAACGCGACATCGGAATAAGGCTGAGTCTTATTCCGATGTTTCGGAGCAAGGTTGTACCTTGTTCCTTGCATCAATCGGGGCCCTGCTCAGCGGAGCCGCTCAAATTCAGCGCAGAATACTGGAAGTATCTGAGCGGCTTCGCTGGGGATGATAGAGGTGTACCCGATTGTTCTACCGCCCAATACACTTACGACGCCAACGGCAATATGACCGCCGACCCTATAAAAACCTGTCGGTAGAGTATAACTTCCTGAATCTCCCCAAAAAAATGACCATTTCATTGCCATCAGGGGCAGACCAAACCATTGACATTCTCTACGACGGCTCCGGCAGAAAACTCCAAAAAACTGTGAAAGATGCAGGTGTATTGCTGTATACACAGGATTATGTGGGTGGAATAGAATACAGAACTACTACTGCTGTATCTTTGAGTTTAGAAAGTATCGGACACGGCGGGTATTTAGTGTCTGTCCATAGAGTCGCCGGCACGGCGTTCCTTCGTCCCTTTCGCCAGCCAACGAAAAACAATTTTTTAAATTTTTCAATTTGATGCTACTTCTCAGGGTCAATTTCGCCAATTATTC
>JBILHQ010000340.1:0-4450 GCA_044350415.1 Saprospiraceae bacterium
ACCACTGCTGCTCTGTAATAGTTGGGTAAACACACCGGCAGAAGCGGGATTACAGGTAGTGGCAAAGGTCGTTGTGGTATCGGCGGCAACGAGGGTTACGGTCGCAATGACCAGGGAATCACAACCACTGCTGCTCTGTAATAGTTGGGTAAACACACCGGCAGAAGCGGGATTACAGGTAGTGGCAAAGGTCGTTGTGGTATCGGCGGCAACGAGGGTTACGGTCGCAATGACCAGGGAATCACAACCAGCGCCGTTTTGAAAAATTTGCGTGAAAATCCCTGCCAGCGCCGGGTCACAAGTTTCCACAGTTATAGTCGTCGTATCTGGCAGGACAAGGGTTGTTGTTGTAATCAAAAAGGAATCACATCCATGATAACTTTGAAGCGTTTGTACAAATTCGCCAACCTGTGTTGAATCGCAGGTCGTTGCAGACAAGTAGTTTATATTCAGTGGAAAAATGGATAGCGTCGTATATACAATACTGTCACAGCCATTGGCTCCAGGGTATAGATTTATATACTCACCCGGAAAAAATTGCCAACTCCCAGCCAAAAAAATACTGTCCCCGTTACAAATAGCAGCTTCCGAAAAGGAGTAGCCCAAGGGCTTTACAATGACTTGCTTTCCCCCGGACTGAATATGAAAGCAGTTGGGAATGATGCCATTACCCGCCGCTACAATGCTGTAAACGGTGGTTTCGGTCGGACTTACAGTAAAGCTGTATCCATTACTGATGCCAGTAAGTTGGATTGTATTGCCAAAATCATCCTGTATTTCCACATCAAACAACCCCGTAGCATTCGTATTTATTGTCAGTGTTGAAGCCTGGCCCTGGCAGATTGTAGCGCCTCCTGACAAGCCAACGGTGAAGAACGGTATTGCAATTACCTGAATAGTGTCGAGCCCAGGGCAATTTTGGCCGTTGGTTACAGTAACCCTATAGGTTCCTGCCCCACTGACTGTAGTTGTCTGTGTTGTTGCCAGGTTGGACCATTGATAAACAGATCCCGGGTTTCCGGCGTCAAGCGTGACAGAACTGCCTGCACAAAGCAGAATATCTTCTCCCAGGTCTACCGTAATCTGCCCAAGATCTGCAACAGAGATGAAAGCAATTGCGGTATTACTAAACAGGCCGTTAATTGTGCTGTACATGACTGTTACATTGCGGTCGCCTGCCAATAACGGATTGCCGGTATTGCGATACCGAATGGCTGCAAGTGCATTCTCAAAAACCGAAATTGGGGCACCTGCTGTATTTGTAAGTGTAATGGTAGTGGTACCTGATCCGGCAATCTGAATGCCGGGAAAGAGACCATTAAGCACAAGAAATTCCTGCCCGGTATTTAAAATACCTGATGCGATCGTTATGGTTATTTGGCTGAGTACTGCCGGACTTTCAATGGCGACATCGATATCGGCAATCGGAACACCAGTCAGGGCATTAAAACAATTATATTCCGGAGCGGAAAAATTAGCATCAGTAGCACCTGAACTGTCGTTTTCATCGAGATCAAGTGTCACTTCGCAACTAACCGGTTCAAATTCTGAAGTGGACGTCAATCCGCCAATACTAATACCTGGCACATTACAGAAGGAGGATTCGACTCCGGTGACCATGTCTATTATTGTTAAAGTAGTGCCACTACCTCCAATAAGGGTATTACATTGACTGCCCAAAACCGTCATGCCGACATAACCCGTTCCAACAGCAGGGTACGCTACTGTACTGGACGGCGGATCACCGATATTCACCGCTATCAAACCCGACGGGGAACCCATATAAAGAATTCCGTTAAAAAAAACGAGATCGCCTGAGGTAGGGAATGGAACTACGCCAAGCAAATTGATAGAGGCATTTCCAAGGTCGACTTCGTATAAAGCCGAATTGCCCCCAGGCGAGATACCTATTCCATACAAACCACTTCCATTACACACCAGACCCACTATTATTGGATTGCCTGTGCCGAATGCAACAGGCGTGCTTGCCCCAGTCCCAGGGTCTACGGAATATACATTGGTATTGTCGGTGATATAAAGGCTGCCATCCGGACACATTGCGATATCACCAGCCCCTAATTGCATTCCGGTTACTGTATTAACAAATGGACCGATAAATGTGGCGCTACAGGAAGTACCATTGATGGTTATTTGATAAAGACCACTGATGCTATTCGTATAGTATACTTGGGCATCTATCCTGCTCCAACCCAAAAAAAGGGTTACTGTTATTAGTCCTTTTAAAAAATGAAGTGAACCCTGCATAAATTTTCAATCCGTTTATATTCGGTCAAATATACATCCTGTACGCACTGAAAAAAATTCCTTGTTGTGGGCACTGTCATTGAAAGTGTCATTTTGTGCTATGCCTGCTTTCCAGCTCAAATGCGCTTACCACACGCCACTCCCTGCCATCCGCTTGTTCAATCCAACAGATAGTACTGAATGTTATTTTATCGGGAAGGGAACACTGTTCAATATGTTCAAATATGGCGTCGGTGCAAGTACCATTTCTAGGGTGTATCAACGTAATATGGGGCTCCTGCAGGCGGGGATGGTCGATGATGCCCTGTAAAATTTGCGCTCTTAATTGTTGGAACCCGGCATTGTCGCCGATGGCTGGCAGGAAAACGCCTTTATAGCCACCGCGAAGTGGTTTTGTAATTGCTCGGTTTCCCTCCGCCCCGCTGACTGCGTTGTAAAGCCTCGCCGATGCGCTGCATCGCCTGCGTTTTACGCCTTGTCAACGGAACTGATGAAAACCGATCATTTTACAAAACTACTTCGCGGTGACTATACCATCTGCAAACCGGACGGCCTTTCCAAAATGAATTGTGATTGTATCATGGTTTAACTTTTCCAAATTCGTTATCACTTTTTCGAGGGAGGCCAGTTCATCTTCTCTGCAAAGTGTTACATGGCTTTTTATCAATTCATATTGTAATGGGTTGAAAGTTTGTCGGATTTTTTCAATGGCTCCCGATGCCTTTTTATCCACGAAAAGGGTTAGTTGAATGCGGTTGTTGGACATTGTATTTTGACATCAAAGCAGGTTATTATTTATACGTTCCTTAATCTAACGTGAACTCGGAGATAATTTACTACTCTGTCCCCCCTTCGAGCGTTTTTTTTACACGGAGAACCACAGAGAAAAGGGCTCTGTGGTTCTCCGTGTAAATACGCCATCCCAAGGAACACAACATGCTGACTATCAAAGTAAATATCTCCGAGCTCACCTTAATCTATGATCAACGTGCTTTTTCTGCCATTTTTCCAAGCCCAGCCTTCTCGTGACAGCATCACTGCCTCCTGAGCATCAGCGCCATTTTTAATCAATGAACGCCGTTTTTTATTCATTTGCTTCCTTACCCAGCGGAGGGTTTTTCGCGCCCGGCCATTTTTGTTTTTCCCGCCAATAAATTTCATTGTTGTTAAAATTTAATTTTTGCCTGATCCCCGGACACATTCCAACAGTTGCACAGAAAATTTAGTTCCGGGGCATCGCATTCTTCCCATTTTAATTATCCCCGAATGGGCTTCGGGGTCTCCGCTTTTTTCGTCACGAATCTTTCCCGCTTCCGTCTTACATTTACCTGCCAATTTACCAGCATGGCTCAATCATGACAAAATTATCCCCCCTTTTTCTGGCGCTTGCTCTTTCCATTATCAGCACTGCACAGGTGCCGAACATTTCTCTGCCGCAAACCCCAACCGTGCAGCAACTTTTCAGGGACAAAGGTGAAGTCTACTTTACTTTTGAAATACACAGTCGCGCCGAAATCACCGCACTCACCCCAATGATCTCTATTGATAATGTACAGCACAACAAGGTATTTGCTTTTGCCAATAAGGACGGTTTCGAAAAGTTTCTGGCGCTTTCATATTCTTATACTATTCTCCCTAACCCCAATACGCT
The DNA here is from genome assembly GCA_044350415.1 of Saprospiraceae bacterium. Taxonomy (GTDB): domain Bacteria; phylum Bacteroidota; class Bacteroidia; order Chitinophagales; family Saprospiraceae; genus M3007. Next base: position 3,917 of record JBILHQ010000340.1, read on the forward strand.
GTTGCCAATCAAAACTTCCGCCAAACCGGAAGAACTGTTGAATAATTGGAACGCTTACCCCACTTATGAAGCGTATGTGGCCTTGATGGAGGGTTTTGCGGCATCTTATCCGGATCTCTGTCAGTTGGTGAATATGGGTACACTGCCGAGCGGCCGGAAACTGCTGGTACTCAAAATCACCGACCATGTCGGCCTCCGGGAAGATGAACCGCAGTTCTTGTACACCTCCTCCATGCACGGCGATGAGATTGCGGGTTATGTGGGAATGCTGCATTATATCGACTACCTGTTGTCGAATTACGGGACTGATAACCGGGTAACCTTCCTGGTGGACAATATGGAAATCTGGGTCAATCCACTGGCGAATCCCGATGGCACGTACCGGACAGGCAATAACTCGGTCAACGGCGCGGTGCGGTTCAATGCCAACAATGTCGATCTCAACCGCAATTACCCCGACCCACAAGATGGTCCGCATCCCGACGGTAATGCCTGGCAGCCGGAAACGGTGGCGTTTATGGGCTTTGCTGATAC
>JBILHQ010000172.1:0-13567 GCA_044350415.1 Saprospiraceae bacterium
GACTCTACCGACGGTCTTACCCGCGGTATGGAATGTTCTGACACGGGTTCTTCAATTGCAATGCCTACAGGCGAAGCAATTAAAGGTCGACTTTTTAATGTGGTGGGCATGCCTATCGACGGTCTTAGGGCTGTTCCAAAAGATAAAAATGCTTATTCCATTCACCGCAAACCACCAGCATACGAAGATCTCTCAACTGAACGGGAAATTCTTTATACTGGTATTAAAGTAATTGACCTGATCGAGCCTTATGCGAAAGGTGGTAAAATTGGTCTTTTCGGGGGTGCTGGTGTGGGCAAAACAGTATTGATTCAGGAACTGATCAATAATATCGCTAAGTCTTATGAAGGTGTATCGGTATTTGCTGGAGTGGGCGAACGTACCCGCGAAGGAAATGATCTGATGCGCGAAATGCTCGAAGCGGGCATTATCAAATATGGTGAAGCCTTTATGCACTCTATGGAAGAGGGCGGATGGGACCTTTCTAAAGTTGACTACAACGAACTGAAGGACTCAAAAGCGACCTTCGTTTTCGGTCAGATGAATGAGCCGCCGGGTGCCCGCGCACGTGTGGCACTTTCCGGATTGAGTATTGCTGAATACTATCGGGACGGTGATATGAGCGACCCTTCTGGTGGCCGTGATATCCTGTTCTTTATCGATAATATCTTCCGTTTCACACAGGCAGGTTCTGAGGTGTCGGCCCTTTTGGGTCGTATGCCATCAGCGGTAGGTTACCAACCAACCCTTGCTACGGAAATGGGACTTATGCAGGAGCGTATCACTTCTACAAAGCGTGGTTCTATCACCTCTGTACAAGCAGTTTATGTACCTGCTGATGACTTGACTGACCCTGCTCCGGCGACAACATTTGCTCACCTTGATGCGACCACGGTATTGAGCCGTAAAATTGCATCGTTGGGTATTTACCCTGCGGTGGATCCACTTGACTCCACTTCCAGGATTCTTGATCCGAAAATTATCGGTGATGAGCACTACCGTTGCGCACAACGGGTTAAAATGATTCTTCAGCGCTATACTGAATTGCAGGATATCATTGCAATCCTTGGTATGGAAGAACTTTCTGACGAAGATAAGCTCGTGGTTGGCCGTGCACGCCGCGTACAACGCTTCCTGTCCCAACCATTCCACGTGGCAGAACAGTTCACAGGTACTCCGGGTGTTCTTGTTCCGATCGACGAAACCATTCGTGGATTCACGATGATCATGGACGGCGAACTCGACGAGTATCCTGAAGCAGCATTCAACCTCGTTGGTAATATTGATGAGGCCATCGCTAAAGGTAAAAAGTTGCTTGCTGAAGCTTAATTAATTATCAGTAAAACAGTTATCTGTTATCAGTCGTAGATGAATCTCCAGGCAGGTCGGTTTTTAGTAATAAACAAAATGCTCAGGGATTAATCCACGACAGATAAATAGAAGAATTGATATCCATAAATAACTATGAATCTAGTCATATTATCACCAGAAAAGGAAATTTATACAGGCGATGTTAAGTCTGTTCAGGTACCTGGAGCAGTCGGCGGTTTTCAGATGTTGGAAAATCACGCGCCTATTGTTTCTGCGCTGGTAAAAGGTAATGTCAATATCGTTACCGCTAAAGGCGAAAAATTGACTTTTGCGGTGGATGGCGGTTTTGTGGAAATGCTGAACAACGAGGTTTCGTTGTTGGTTTCCGGCGTAAAAGATTAATTTTTTCTTAGTAAAATATAAAAGTCCCGGGTATCAGTCAGATATTCGGGACTTTTTTTATGCTTTTATTATGTACTCAACCACACAAAAGATAGGCATTCTCGGTGGCGGCCAATTGGGCAAAATGCTTTGTTTGGCCGCAGCGCCGCTCGATTTTAAAACCTTTATCCTGGAGCATCACAAAGATTGTCCGGCGGGACAGGTTTGCACAGGTCTGACGATTGGTGATTTCAAGTCTTATGATGATGTAATGGCGTTTGGCCGGAATATGGACATTATCACTATTGAAATTGAAAACGTGAATACGGATGCATTGAAAGTGCTGGAAGCCGAAGGAAAGATTATCCATCCTGCACCTCGTGCCCTGGAGATCATTAAAGACAAAGGCCTGCAAAAACAATTTTACACTGACCATAATTTACCAACAACGCCTTTTCAATTATTTGATAATGAGGGGGACGTAAGAAATGCAATAGACAACGGGGTGATTTCACTGCCTTTTGTTCAAAAATCACGTACTGCTGGCTACGATGGGAAAGGCGTTGCTGTTATACGCAACCAGGGTGATTTGCAATCAAAGTTGTTACCTGGCCCTTGCGTAGTGGAAAATTTAGCCGATATCCACCTGGAAATTGCGGTTATCGCTGCGCGCAATGCCAATGACGAAGTGACCGTATTCCCTGCTGTTGAAATGGAGTTTCATTCCGAAGCCAATCTTGTGGAGTTTCTGGTTTGTCCGGCGCGTATTTCACCGCTGGTGGAAGCCGAAGCCGAAGCCCTGGCGGAATCGGTGATCCGGGCCTTTGATATCTGCGGATTGCTGGCAGTGGAGTTGTTTCTGCTGAACAATGGTGAATTACTGATCAATGAAGTGGCGCCACGCCCGCACAACAGCGGCCACCATACCATTGATAGTGCCGTAACCAACCAATTCCAGCAACATTTGCGCGCTATTTGTAACCTGCCTTTAGGCGATACTACGCAGGTGCGGCCTGCTGTCATGCTCAATGTATTGGGGGAGCCTGGATTTAATGGTCCGGTGCGGTATGAAGGTGCTGAGGAGTGCCTGGCTATTCCTGGCGTTTATTTGCACTTGTATGGGAAAGCGATTACATCGCCGTTTCGAAAGATGGGCCATATTGCGGTGACTGGCGAAACGGTGACTGCGGCAGTGGAGAAGGCAAACCGGGTAAAGGCGTTATTTAAAGTGGTGTGTTAGATGGTTTCGTCTTTGCGCGCCCGCGTCATTTCCAACTTTCCCAAAGGCCCTTTCAATCGTTCCACCGTAAATCCGACTCGTTTTAACCGCCGTTTAAACTCGCTTTGTGCGCAGTATGTAACCAACACACCTCCAGGTTTCAGGGAGTTGTACATATTTTGAAAAACAGCTTCCGTCCATAATTCCGGCTGGGTTTGTGGCGCGAAGGCATCGAAGTAAATCACATCGAATGATGCTGGGGAACAGTAGCATTCAACCGAACGGTGATGTTTAAGGAAAGTAAAGGTTTCGCTCAGGACGTTTACTTTTTCCCAATCACAACAGTGGATATTTTGAAAATCTTCTTCCGCCGCTTGCAGCAGGGCAGGGTAGTGCAATGCCTGAATTTCTTCTTGTTGCACTGGGTACATTTCCAGTGCGGTATAGGAAACGGCGAGGCTGCGTTTTTCTGCTTCCAGCATAGTTAAAAAAGCATTCAGACCGGTACCAAGACCCATTTCCAAAATGCTTATTTCCTGCTGTACTTCAGATTTAAAACGCAGCCCCGCCGCAATAAATACATGTATGGATTCGCCGACGGCTCCGTAACTAGAGCGATAATTTACCCCAAATTGCTCTGAATAGAGCGTATATGAACCGTCAACAGTGCGAATAATCACTATTTCTTTTTGCCTTTATCCTTTTCTTCCTGGATTCTTTGCTGCTCTTTCATCGCCTGGTCTAAGCGTTGCCGGAAACCACTGGTCTTTTTAGGCTTACTTTTATTCACTTCGAGCTGGGCCAATATCTTTTCGTTGTCTATCAGGAATTTCTTGGTAAATACCGTTTGTCCCACATTCAATAAGTTACTGAAACAGAGATAGCAAGTAAGACCTGCGGCGAAAGTATTAAAGAAAAACATAAACATAAATGGCATACCGTATTGCATATATTTCATCATTTTTGCCTGCTCCGAACCCATAGCTGAGCTATCCATTTGTTTCATGGAGAACCAGGTGTACCAAACTGTAGTTACCACCCAAATAATAGTAAACAAACTGATATGGCTACCAAATCCCCAAATCAAAAATGGCAATTTGAAGGCCACGTCATAGCTGGAAAGGTCGGTCGCCCAAAGGAAACTGGCCTGGCGAAACTCGATCGCCGCCGGGAAAAAGCGGTACAATGCCAACCAAATAGGCATCTGAAACAAAACAGGCAGACAACCACCCAGCGGATTCACTCCAAACTCTGAATAGAGTTTCATACTTTCCACCGACATTTGCTGCTGGTCGTCGCCGTGCTTTTTGCGCAATACGTCTAATTTCGGTTTAAGAGCCGCCATTTTGGCCTGGCTATGCACCATTTTATAGGTAAGCGGGTAAAGCAACAGTTTAACCAATAAGGTGAGTACCAAAATAACGATACCTGCATTGCCGATCAAACCCAGCAGGAATTCGAATACCGGGTGAATAATCCACCGGTTGATAGTGCCCAAAATACTGGAGCCAAAAGGAATAACATCCTGAAGGTTGAGATTGTATCCTGCAAGGCGGTCAAACTCATTCGGTCCAATATAAAGCATCATATTGACGGTGCCGCCCGACAAGTTCTCAATAGGAACCGTAGCAGAGGAACGCAATAATTTCAGGTCAGGATTGAGGTCATCGAATACTTTTGTCTCTCCCGTAAAATTGGTGAATGAAAAATCCTTTGCTACCACTGCCGTATTAAAAAACTGGTTGGAATGGGCAAACCATTTGACAGGCTTATCTCCCAATGCATCCTGATCGTCTTTTCGGCAATCACAGTAATCTGTATTTTTATCCAGGACTTTGTAGTACACACTCGACATGGTGCGTTCGTAAGTCTGGTTTTTTTCTAATTTATCGAGGTAGTTATCTACTTGGAGTTGGAAAGCGCTGGAAGTCACGATGTTTTGTAACCCATTGGCACTCAATTTATAATCCAGGTCGTAATTGCCGGGCTTGAGCGAATACCGTTGTTCAAAGTAGCCACCGGTAGTAGTGGGTGCCCGGAAGACAATTGTTCCATCTTCCTTCGTTGTTTGGAAATACAAATCACTGGTATTGACCTTTCCGTTTTCTGCTCCAATTACACTCATGGTGTAGTCAAAGCGGTTTTTGGTATCTTCAAAAAGGTATAATGGCGTTTTGATATCGTTGTTGGCGGTATCAATATTCAGTTTGGAAAAGTTTTTTGCCCGGACTGATTTGATACGGCCTCCTTTGCTGCTTAGTTCAATACGAACCAATTCGTTTTCGAGGATCTCTGTTTGTTCTGTACCAGTGGCAGCGGTGACGAATGCGCCAAATTTTTGCGCCAGTTGCCCTTTTAACAGAGAATCCGGCAGTGCGGCTGGAGCTGCTTGTTGCTGTAATTGGGCTGGAGTGGCCGGTGAAGCTTCCTGCGTTGGAGCATTAACCTGTGGTGTGGTTACTCCGTCAGTTTTAACAGGTGTAGCATATTTCATCCACAGGAACATCAGCACGAAAATGAGTGCCATGCCGATGTACGTCGTAATTCTGTTCTTTTGTTGTTCTTCCATTACAAGTCTAAAATATCACACGGGAAAAGCCCGTAAAAAAATCGGCGCAAAAGTACGTGATTAATTACTGAATACAGTTATTAACAGGAAGTTTCAACGGTTTTTTTCGATAGGTCGCTTTAACAGGTCGACGGCTTGTGAAGAATGGGCGGGCGTATCTTCTCCAAAAGGGGAATCCGGAGTCGTATAAAGAAAAAAGCACAGCGTACCACGGAGGGGCAGCATGTAGCGTTACGATTTGAATTTCGCGACATGCTGCACTATTCCCTCCGTGCTACTCCGTGAAAAAACAAAGCAACAAGTAATTATTTACACGCTCCTTAGTTTTTCACTAATTTTACTACGGTACTTGTTTGGTTGCCGTTTGTAATATATGCCATATAGACGCCTGCCGGCCAGCTTGCACCGAATTGGCCATTTCCTTTTTCGCCGGAAAGCGATTGGGTCAATATCACTTGTCCAACCGTATTGCGGACCTCCATAATGGAACTTCCAACACCCGGCCATGAATATTGCATGAAAAAGTCGCTGGATGACGGATTAGGTGATACCGTAAAGAGGGCATCTTTGGTTATTTCAGTACTGTTTACCGCCACAGGCACAACAGAAAAAATATCTACTGCTGCTTCAACCAGGTGTCCCGGAGCATCATCTGCTGTGTAAAAGGATACTTTTACATTATCGGTAAGGGTAATAAAATTGCCGAGATGGATAGCTGGCGCATTTTTCCATTGCGATGCGGAAATAGCGGAATTTAAAAGCACCACTTCTGTGATACCGTTGCTCACCCGAACCTCAAAATGGTCATTAGGTGTGCCCGATCCCCCTGCATTAAGGAACCAATAACTAAAAGTCAGGATAGCATCACTGAAGGTGCTGAGTTCCATGGCAGGCGATGTTAAGATCACGTTTCCGCCATCTACATCGTCACTGCCAGCATTACCACCACCATTTCCTGTTAAGTAGCATTGGTCGCCAACATCAGTGGGAACATCCTCTTCAGGATTACTTTGGCTGCCATTATTATCGGTCCCAACAGGCTCTCCAAGTGTCCATAATCCGGAAGGAGAAGTATTGGTGCTGGTCCAACCGAAATCGGAATTGAAGTTGTCGTAATATTTTTTCTCCAGTGTAATATTGATGTCAGCATTGGAGTTGATATTGATTTGGCTGGAATAAACATGTCCCCAGACGCCCGTTGTCACTAAATAATTGCCGGCAATAAAGCAATCAGCATTGAACTGCCCGGTGGCATTCGTCATCAGGGTAAATGTTTGTCCATTACCAGAAAGTGTTACTGGTAGATTGGACACTGGCTGACCCGATTCGTCATTCACCTGGCCGGTGATATTATATGCCGCTGTTGCCTGGAGTGTAATATCAAATGCTGCTACTTCTGCGGTGACCAGGTTGGCTTCAAATGTTTGAGTGATATATCCAGCTTTGCTGATACGAACGGTAAATATTCCTGGCGTAACTTGCCCGGTCCTTACAATTCCAAGGTTATTGCTGATATCAGTTGAACCAGCGTCGCCGTTGAGAATCTCTACAGTGGCTCCTGAGAGGGGTTGGCCGTCGCAACCATCGCGGACGATACCCTCCAGATAGCAGGCGCGGACATAATTAGGGGTGAGGATAAAAAGCTGGCCTGGATCAATATTGCTTGCAATGACCGTACCTGATGGGAAATATGGATATGCGCCCCAACAACCGTCAAATTGAGCGCCAGTACCAGCCCAGGTGTCATAGTGTGCTGTTTTTATGAGATTTTCCGGGCGGTGACAGTCAGTGACGACCACTCCGCCTGTATACCAGGAGGTAACGGTCCAGTCATTAATTACTTGCACGTTGTGGCCGTAAGAGCCTTCCCCATTGTCAATGGAAAAGCGATCCAGCTCTTTAATATCGGTTGGATCACTGATGTCATAACTGGTTACAAATGATGGTGTTGTCTCATCTGTTGTTAAGATGTGTTTGTGATCGGCGAGCAACCATGAATTGTGGGTGAACTTACCAGGAGTTTGAACGGAACCCAGAATAACTGGATTGCTTTTGTCACTCATGTCCACAATTGACAACAGACCTGTATAGATATGGCAGGCATATAAGGTGTCATTTTCTGCGTAACCATCGTGAATATAACCGAGGTCATTAAACCTGCCAACATAGGTTGGGTTATAAGGGTCAGTATTCAGATCATGAACGGCAGCACTACTCAGATTGCCGCCATAGGTATATAAAAAGCCTTTTTTGACATCGATATGTAAAGCGTGAATTTCGTTCATGGGCTCCGGAATGTCACCATTACCAACATAATTGTGGTATTGCAACGTAGCACTTGGCAATGCACTTAGATCTACAATTTGAACGCCACCACCACCTTCTGAGGTGACATAAGCGTAATGGGAATAAGTCTTGATTTCTTTCCAGAGGTTATTGGGTCCGGGAACCTGAACGATTTGGACCGGCACCTCCGGATTGGTAATATCCGTAATAATAAGTCCTTTCTGTGCCCCGATAAGGGCATATTCGTGGCCATCCGGTGATGTCCAGCCACAAATATTGGCTAAAGTTTGTCCGGGGTAGGTGATGGAAGAACGTAACTGAAAGTTAGAGTTTTGAGCATTAAGCGGGAAACCGAGAGCCACCAGGAGGGAAGCTCCACATAACGTTTTTAAAAAATAATGCATGAATGATAAAAAGTAAGGGTATGTGATTAAATATGCCTTCAAAAAAAGCGGACAAAAGTAGTCGACATCTCCCTAATATTAACCTCTCTTTTCAACAATACTGACCGTAAGTCGGGAAATACACGTCATTTGCTCAAATTGGTCTTTTATTGTTATTTGCCACACGTGGATTGACCGCCCAATACGAACAGGCGTACAAGTACCTGTCACCATACCGCCTTCTTTGACACTGCGCAGATGATTGGCGTTAATCTCCAATCCCACTGGAACAAATTTGCTTAAATCTTTTATACAAAGCATGCTGGCTACGCTGCCCAATGTTTCGGCCAGGCACACATTGGCACCGCCATGCAATATCCGAAAGGGTTGTACCGTATTATCATCTACAGGCATGGTGGCGGTCAAATATTCATCACCAAAGTCTGTAAAGGTAATACCCAAGGCCGCATTGAGGGTATGAAAACGCTGTTGGTTTAAAAAATCTAAATCGAGTGGTTGCTTCCAGAGCATAATAGTTTTGTCGGTTGTCGGTTGGTGAACAATAAGCAGATGCTTTAACCGACTATTTAATTTTAATCGTATCTTTTTTTAACAATAATGAATCAGGCACATCGGGTTTAAATTTTTTGAGCGATGCATTGGTGTAAAAACCAAAAACCCAACCCCTTTGCCCATCAGGGGTTTCGACTTCGTACCAATAATCTTCTGCAATTCCTTTGGCTCCTTTATAGGTTGTCTTGATTTTATCAATCTCTGGCGTGCGGTCCCATTGTGCTGCTGTAGCTTTTTTTTTGAGTTGGGTGATTATCTGTGCGGTGCTTTGTGCTTCTGCGTACATGATGGCACCATTGTCGGCGGTAATGGACAAGTTTTGGAGGAGGGGTAATTCAGGGTTTGCCGCTGTTTCCGGGTGTGTCACGGAATATCCTTCTGTGATCTGCGACCTATAAGAGGAGTCAGCAGTAGATGTTCTGGCTGCATTCACTAAGCGCATGAGCAGATCGAATTCTGGCTGGAGGGGCTGAAATGCTTTGTTGTGGTTAAATTCAGAGATCAATCTTTCTGCGGCAGGATACTGGCGTTGGGAAATGGTATATTCTAATTTGAAACCTGCTGATTCATTAAACTGATCAAACAGTACACTATTAGGCTCTTTTTGGTAAAATATAACCCATCCTAATACCATACCCACTACGGTAGCAGCCATTCCGGTACCTAATAATGCCTTGAAGCCAAAACCGCCCTTTTGAATCCGCAAAGATTCGTAATCAGCTTGCCAACGTTGGTTTTCTGCCTCCAGCGCTTTGGTCTTATGGTTAAAGGTGTTGATTGCAGCAATATGTTCCTGCCTCACAGAATTTAACTCTTTGGTTCGCTTTTCAAAAGCTGCTGCGACAAGCGACAACTCTTCTTCCAACCGAAGTATATGCTCATCGCGAATGGCCAGCCAGCCACTCATTTCCGGTGTAATCGATTCCTCCTGTTCACGCATAGTAAAAGGTATTTAATGAACAAAGATATTGTTTTTATCAGAGATCATCACCTGCACAGACTTTAATCTTTAGTCAAATAACTATTATACTGACACATTTGCTTAGGGAAATGTCTACTTTTGCGGTGATATGAAAGTAGATATATTAGCGATTGGCATCCACCCTGATGACGTGGAACTCAGTGCCGCAGGTACATTATTGAAACATGCAGCCATGGGGAAAACATTCGGGTTGCTGGATTTGAGCCATGGGGAACTGGGCACAAGGGGGACTCCAGAACTTCGCCGGGAAGAAGGGGCCGCCGCTGCTGCTATTTTGGGGGCGGCCTTTCGGGAAACTACCAATATTCCGGACGGTTTTTTTACGCATACACCTGAGAATTGGTTGCAGATTGTTTCGGCTATTCGTGCGCACCAACCAGCAATTGTTTTGTGTAATGCCCCGCAGGATCGGCATCCAGATCACGGCCGGGCTGCAAAAATGATCAGCGACGCTTGTTTTTATGCGGGTCTCGAAAAGATTGAAACTGTAGATAAGTCTGGAAATATTCAACCAAAATGGCGTCCAAAAATGGTGTTTCATTATATTCAGGATCAACAGCTTACGCCCGATTTTTTAGTGGATATAACGCCGTATTTTGCACAAAAAATGGAAGCAATCCGCGCCTTTAGTTCTCAGTTTTTTGACCCTGCTGGAACAGCGCCCAATACCCCCATTTCAGGAAAAGATTTTCTCGATTTTATGGAAGCTAAGGCCAGGGTATTTGGCAGGCCGATACTGGCGGAGTTTGCCGAAGGATTTATTTGTGCAAGAACGCCGGGAGTAGAAAACTTGTTTGACTTGCGTTGATTCATCATACATCGCCAAGTTCCACCCCGATCTCTGTGGAATAACCTTCCGGAATTGGCAGCATTTCTTCAAAAACCTGGGAGATACCTGCATTTTTTATTATTTTTTCCAGTACCATTACGTGAAGGGGACTGTCGAGGTCCATCATTTGGGGCTGTTCCTTTGGCCTTTTTACCCAAAACAGCGCAGGAATGCCTGCATTCTTCAATTTTTTCCGAACAGTCATAAAAAATGAAAATCCACTTTCCGAAAGACAGGGTTCCCAAAAATCCGGCGCAAAACGCCAGGCAGCTCTTTGCAGGACAATTCCTGTTTCTTCTTGTCTAGCTCTGAAGGCCACGTGCTCGATCGTGTCTTCCCAAACGGCCTTTCTCATCAATACGGTATCGACCCGGGGTAGACCTGACAATAGTACTGCCTGAATAAATGTTGGCTTGGAATACATTTCTTCCAGACCGGGATCTGTGAGCAGTACGGTAGTTGCTGTGGTGGGATGGAACAGGGTTATTTGCCCGGCATTGTTTTTCTGCACTTTAATTTGGCCGGATAAAATACCTTGATGTGGGGCATCTCCTTCAGGAACAGCCAGGGTTTGGGCCAATAGTTTTGGTTGGAAATTCGCATTAAAGCGTTGATACCACGAGAATTGGTACAGGTTAGGGTATTGGGCTAAATAAACACGCATGGCGATAGTAACTTCTTCGGGCAGCAAGTGCAGCCATCGGGCAATTAATTTACCGCCGCCTGGGAATGCCGCATTCAAAACCGCCTTTTCTGTCCCGTCATTTGCTCTGAAAACCTGAAATAAAAAACCGACAGGAAATCCTGTTTGGGGGAGTGGCACAGGTACAGATGGTGGAACGGTATCAGGCAAATTCACCAACGCCCTGCTCAATTGAGCTAACGTTAGTGAACCATTTTCCAAACAAATATGAATTTTAGCCCGAAGGCCTTCGTAAGGTTTTGCTGGTTTTTTTTGCCAGATTTGGTACATTTTTTGACCAAATTCTAAATAGTCAATTCGTTTTTCATGCCCGGCCACATCCCTGCGTACCTCTTCATAAAACAATTGTTCCGTTGGAATGGGCGGTATAAGACCTGCATGTTTTTCAAAGTAAACGCTGATTTGATCCGCGGTATCTTTTAAGGTTTCTTGTGCTGTTTCGATGGATTGAAAAGGAAGCGTCCGGGCGGCGGTGCGCAACCATTGTAATAAAAAAGCGGTATCAGTAATAATCGCTTCGCTACTTCCGCCAGGTAAAAATCCCAGGTATTGGTATAATCGGCCACACCAGGAAGGCGATAAACCGTATTCAGGTAATTCCCACGACAATAGTCCTGTCGCCACCAATGCTAATAAATAGTCTTCAGCGGCATGGGAGGCAGTGCCGGTGGCGTCAGATAAGACTCCTGACAAGGTGATTAATGGGGTAATTCTTTGATGATCAATAAGATATGCAATAATAAATTGGGCAGCCCCACCAATATTCAACTCCTGAATGGCCTCTGCCTCGCCATTAAAATGCCACCAGGAATATCTTTCGGACTCCTCATCGGTAATCATTGGATTGAGCACTAATTTTAAGGACCGGTAGAATACGGGCTGTTGTAACAGTATGCCGTAAATGCCATCGAGAAGCGCCACATTGGGCGTTACTTTTATGGTGTCGGAGGATGCGTGAAGGAAGTTCGGTGAAAAGCGGCGATTAGGTATGTCTTCCGGAAAATCCGATAACATCGGATCCTCTTCTACAGGTTCTTTTTTGAAAATTCCAATCGTGGCGAAATGGCTCAAAGGGGTGGTATTGGTTGCCATTCGGGTGGCATATTTGAGCAGGCTGATAGCGATGCGCCGCTCTTTTTGGGCAAAATGCAAGGGGTTTGCCTGAAGAAAATGGGGCATTTGCTGGAGCAAATCGAGACTGGAGAATAATAGGCCGCGTTGCAGGTCCTTGTTTTGGGCAATCTCCTGAAGTTGGGTATAACTTACATGAACAATATCCTCCCAGGCTTTTTCATAAGCAATAAATGCAGCATCTTTTTTTTGAAGCGCTACTTGATACGCCTTAAATGCTGCCATAACAGGTTCATTTTCAATAACCTGGCTACATTTATTTTTTTGAAAAAACGCTTTTCGTGCATTATACACTTGCGTGCGCAACAGCGATTCAGGTAATTCAATCAGTGTATTATCGAGCACCTGAAGGGTCGTGGAAATGGCCGCTTGCAATAACTGATTGGACTCGTCAACCATTCTGTCCAGTTCAAGGAAATCCCCCCTGAATGCCTGTAAGGTTTCAAACGGTAAGCCCGCCCTCCTGATGATACTATATGGAAATGTGGCTGCCATTAATACGCAATGACGGTTTGACGATACAGGTAGCCACGTTCGGCCTTTTCCAACCAGGGTTTGGTTTCACAATCCACAGGCGGTGGTGTTTGGTTACAATATTGCGAATCCAATATCCATTGCTCTTTAAACACCAGACCAACGTGTTTGGCGTAAATGGCCCGTGACAAACGCCGTTCAATAATATTGTTTTCATCAACTTCGGTAATCACTAGCGTCGAATCGAAGGTAAATTCACCTACCTGCCTTTGAATATCAATGGAATCAACTTCATAATTCCAGTTGACAAATGGTCTGATGCGGTCGCCTTTAATGGATACTTCCAATTCTGTATTGATCCACAGGTTGCCATTCCATTCAGAACGGCGGCCCATGGGAAATACCAGCCGGAGAAACCGAAGATTGTCTTCTGTGCGGATGGCCTGGGTCTCGGTGAGGGTCGCTGACCAATTTCTGTCGAACAGCCAGGGTTGATGCATATCGTTTTTTTTGTAGCGCTCTATCCGTCGGTGTAGCACGCCACTGGCATCGCTGAAGGTATCTCCTACGGTCTCCTTAATAAAAGTAGTGAAGGAGTCGCGCAATTGGCCGCCTCCCGCAGCAAAGTCATAAACAATGCTGTCTACCTGGTATATAACAGATTGTTGGGGGACTAATGGGAAATATTGTTGCTGTTCTTGAATATTCAGGTTGTACTCTTCCGTC
>JBILHQ010000341.1:0-4411 GCA_044350415.1 Saprospiraceae bacterium
ATTATGCTACCAAATTTGCTGCAGAACACCCTTCTATTGATTCTGTAGAGTTGTTTTCATTTAATGACTGGGCTGATTTTTCCAGTTTTTTAAAATCTAAAAATTTCTCCTATGAGTCCCATTCGGAGCAGAAGATCAAAGAATTAAAAGTATCGAGCAAAAATGAAAACTGGGCGCTCGATGCAGAAATTACAGCCATGGAAAGTAAAATTGCCGCAGAAAAAGCCGCAGAAATAGAGCGGAGTAAAGATAAAATTCTGCATGAACTGGAACAGGAAATTGTTGGTCGCTATTATTTCCAACGCGGCAAAGTCCGGAAAAGTCTGGTGAATGACCCCGAAGTGAAAGAGGCCGTTGACCTGTTGAATGACATGCCGCGGTATAATGCACTGCTGGGAAAGAAGTAGGCAACAGCAGGCAATGCGTAGATGGTGTTCCAAGCCGGGCATCCTTTAGTAATTAACGGGAACTCGAAGATAATTACTATTCAGCCTCCCTTTCGAGTGTTTTTTGCACGGAGAACCACGGAGAAAAGGGCACGGAGGGACACGGAGACGTAGCGTAGATTTTTACGACCGCAACAATTACGGGACATTCAGCCCTCCCCATATAAAGCCCCCTCTTCGCCCCGGAGTGTCTCCGTGCCCTTTTCTCCGTGTAAATATGACATCACGAGGGACACAATATGCTGACTATCAAAGTAATTATCTCCAAGTTTCCGTTAATTATGGATTGATTGGAGTACCAACTACGCTTTGCCTGTTTTTTTTATTGCTTTCTGCCTACTGTTGTTTGCTTGCAATAAACCCAAGAATAACCGCTAATCCACGATCAAAGTCGCGGTTGTTATTCACGATAATATCTGCTTCCTCCTGATAAGGTTCAATATATTTTTCGAAAGCCGGCAATACGTGGTGCTGGTACTTGTATAAGACATCTTCGATAGGGTAGTTGCGCTCCACCTGATCGCGGTAGATGCGGCGGATTACCTTCAGATTTTCCTTGGCATTGATGAATATTTTAAGATCAAACAATGGAGCTATTTTCTTGTAATGAAAAACAAATAACCCTTCCACAATAATCACGGGTGCCGGATGAAAGGTCAGTGTTTGGGGAATTGCCTTTTCATTATTAAAACTATATTCTTCTTTTTCCACCACTTCTCCATCGAGCAAGCGCAGTAAATCAGTCCGGAATCTTTTTTTGTCAAATGATTTAGGGAGGTCGAAGTTTTTTTCTCCGTTTACATCGGTATGTTGCTCTTCCCGTGGCAGGTAATAGTCGTCCATGGAGATGATACACACCTGAGCGATCGGGAACTGTTCCCGTATCCTTTTAATGAATGTAGATTTGCCGGATCCGCTGCCACCGGTGATGCCAATCAGAAACGGTTTTGTACTGGAATTATCCTTTTTTTCTTGCTGCATGCTTTAATTTTCAAAAAATACGCTGCAAAATTAGCAGATTGATGGTGATTCACACATCATCGCGTACTTTTGGCCACTATTATTCACATTCTCAACCTGTTTATTGCATTTTATGGATCGTTTGGTCGGATTATTAGGGATTGTTCTTATTCTCGGAGTGGCATGGTTGCTCTCCAACAACCGCAAAGCTATTAATTATCGTACGGTTGGGATGGGTTTGCTGTTACAAGCAGGTTTGGCGGTATTTATTCTGCGAACCAGTGTGGGTAAATCAATTTTTGGCTGGTTGGGGGAGAAAGTGACAAAGGTGCTGAGTTTTTCAGATGAAGGAGCAAAGTTCGTTTTTGGTGTTTTGGCCGACGACAGTAAACTTTCGCCCGTCTTTGGAAGTTCTTCTTTCATCTTTTTTGTGCGGATTATTCCAACGATCATTTTTGTGGCTTGTTTGGTCAATATTTTTTATTACCTCGGCGTGATGCAGTGGATTGTGGAAAAATTGGCCAAAGGACTTAACTATGTGATGAAAGTGAGTGGCGCGGAAGCATTGAGTAATATTTCCAGTGCTTTTGTAGGCCAGGTAGAGGCCCAAATCATGATCAAGCCTTACCTGAAAGGGATGACTAACTCCGAACTAATGGCTTCCATGGCCGGCAGTTTTGCCTGTATTGCAGGAGGGGTGATGGCCACCTACATTGTATTTGGTGTGCCGGCTGAATACCTGATTGCAGCCTCTATCATGGCGGCGCCGGGGGCTTTAGCCATTGCCAAAATCATGTGCCCGGAAACCGAGCAGCCGGAAACCCAGGGCAATGTGAAATTAGAAATCAAAAAAGAACATTCCAATTTGGTCGATGCCATTTCTGCCGGTTGCTCCGATGGACTTAAGGTGGGCTTGAATGTTGCAGCCATGCTGATCGGCTTTTTAGCTTTGATTGCGCTGGTAAATTTTCTTTTAGGAAAAGCGGGTGGAGTTGCCGGCTATCCTGAATTCAGCCTGAATACGATCCTTGGCGGCCTGTTTGCTGGTTTTGCCTGGGCAATGGGCGTTCCTGGCAATGAAGCGATGACGGCAGGGGCATTAATGGGGACCAAACTCGTTGCGAATGAGTTTGTCGCCTATTTGCAGTTAAAAGATATCATGGCACAAGGTACTATGTCGCCTAAAACACTGGCAATAGTGAGCTTTGCGCTTTGTGGATTTGCCAATTTCGGCTCCGTTGGCATCCAGATTGGTGGCATCAGTGCATTGGAACCCAGTCGCCGTGCGGATCTTGCTCGGCTTGGTTTTCGCGCATTGATAGCCGGAACTCTGGCGTCGTATTTGTCGGCTACACTTGCAGGGATGCTTTTGTGAAAAAAAGACCGGAAAGCCGGTTCTGCCTGTAAAACGATAGGAGTTTTACCAATTTATTATACGCATAAGGGCTGCTAATACAGGTGTATCAGCAGCCCTTATTTTTAAAATAATTATTTGATAATCAAATTATTAGCGTGCATTTTTTGTTGCTATTGCCGTACCACCCGAACAGGAGATGAAACCGCTTTCTCGGTACTTACTGTAATTATATAAATACCTGCCTGCAACGTACTAAAATCAACAGGCAAATTGTTAATACCCGAGACTGACTCAATAAACCTTTCCCAAACCAGCCGGCCGGCCATATCGGTCACCCGTAAGGTTACTCTTTCCTCCTGATCTGTGATATATCGCACCATCGATAAACCTGCAGTAGGAGAGGGTATTACCTCTAAGATACCAAACTGTTCCTCAGGACGGACTAAGACAATACTTTTATAAAACTGCTCTTTCCCATCCATATCGACTGAGCGAAGCCTGTAGTACGCTTTTGCCAAGGGGGAATAGTCTTCCAGGGAATATTTTTGCTCGGATTGCGTCTCTTTTTTTCCGGCTATTTTCCCGATTTCGATCCAATTATCGATTCCATTGGCTGAGCGTTCAATAATATGCCACTGCACATTTTGTTCAGCATCAGTAGCCCAATAGAGCATATTACTGAAGTCAAGCGTTTTTCCATTGAAAGATTTCAACTCAACAGGAAGAACCTCTCCCGGTGGACAAACAAACAAAGTGATTGTTCCAACATCCCAGTTAGCATCAGCGAAACCCAAATCATTATCTATATCTTCAAATAATTCCCATCTGATTGCACCTGATGCGCCTGTTGGAAAAGCAAGATTCAATGAAGCTAGATTAAAAAAACCTGTGGCCGGCAAATCGGAACAAGGGCCGGAACCACCCTGGACAGATGGACTATATATGATTCCCCCATTGAATGTTGGGTCAGCCAATTCAAGCAAGGCTTCACTACACCAGCTTGCACCCACGGTATTCAGGTTTGCATCAGTAACCTGCATTGCAACCACATCGCCAGTGATCGCGGCATTCAGGATGCCTGTTTGGTTGATGGCTGTACCGTATTCATCGAACGATATCTTGCCAGTCAGGGTTAAAGTAACAGCAGCTGCAGCTCCACCGCCTGTGCATGTCTGAGCGGATACCAAATAGCCTGAAAAAATAAATGGGAACAAAAATAAATAAAAAATTTTCATAATGGATGTAAGTTTTATTAAGTATGTGTTTAATGTTAATTCCTATTCTGCGGTATGAGAAGCGTTTTCAAATTCATTGTTTTCTTATAATTATTTACCACATAGGGCCATACAGGAAATTTTCATATAGAGCGAAGAGTACTCTTGGAGGATACTACGCCTCTGTGCTCTATGTGCAAGCTAATTATGTGGACTACGTGGTATATAATAGTTGCGTTTTTATACAAATTTAAGCCAAAAAGAGATTTTACAAGGTTTTTTTTATTCTTTTTCTGAAAAAATTCTTTTTTATATCGAAGAAAAAATCCCAGATGTGCTCTTAAAATTACTGTAGGGGGCTTTTCAAATAAGTCAGGTTGTTTTTTTGTTACACATTAATAAGTACTTTTGTAATCCCTTCTAAGCCTTTTTTT
>JBILHQ010000173.1:0-13504 GCA_044350415.1 Saprospiraceae bacterium
CCCGCTGACTGCGTTGTAAAGCCTCGCCGATGCGCTGCATCGCCTGCGTTTTACGCCTTGTCAACGGAACTGATGAAAACCGAGCAATTACAAAACCACTTCGCGGTGACTATAATACAGTGTTACTGTTCATTAACATAATTTTTTTGAGCATGTTTGATTTTTTTTGAACTGAAAATCAATAGTTTTCAGAAAGCCCCCCAATTGAAAATCACAAGTCATAATTCCATCTATCTTTGCCCATCTTTCCGGAATCATTTCATCATCGTCTATGCGCCTTTTTATTTTTATTATCCTGTTTTGTTCTGCTCACCTTTCTTTCGCCCAAACTTTTTCCGCTACCGGCGGTGATATTCCGGATGACGGTAATGGTATTACTTTTGAAATTTCCGTCTCTGGTCTTCCAGTGGCTATCGACACCCAATCCTTTGGTGTTGAACAGGTTTGTTTGAATATTATCCATACCTGGGGCGCTGATGTGAGTGTAACGCTCATCGCACCTGATGGGGCCAGTACCGTGCTTTTTTCAGGTATTGGCGGCGACACCGATGGATTTCAGGACGCTTGTCTTTCCGGCAATGCCGCCACGTCTATTTATGAAGGGGCTTATCCTTATACCGGTGAATTCCGTCCACTGGGCGATATGGGTTTTCTGAACAATGGACAGAACCCCAATGGTGTATGGAAATTACTGATTCTGGATACTTATCCCTTCGCCGATGCAGGCGCTTTGAATAATTGGAGCATCACTTTTGGTAATAATCCCTGTGTACCGTTTACTTTCGCATCCAGTGATCTGCCGATTGTGCGGATCAATACGATGGGACAGCCCATACCTGACGAACCCAAAATCGATGGCCAGATGGATATCATTGACAATGGTCCGGGCAACCGCAATTTTCCCGACCAAACCGTCACTTTTTACACCGGCCCGATCGGTATTGAAACCCACGGCAACAGTACCCAGGGTTTTCCTAAAAAGTCGTTCCGCGTTGAAACGCGGGACGATACAGGTACCGATGCCGAGGTGGCACTGATGGGATTACCCGCCACCAGTGATTTTGTGCTGGCCGCGCAATTCTCCGATAAAACCCTGATGCGCAATGCTTTAACTTACGATTTGTCGCGTAAGTTGGGACAATATGCTTCCCGGACCCGCTTTTGTGAGGTGCTGGTAAATGGCGTTTATCAAGGCGTATATGTTCTCACTGAGCGGATCAAACGCGGCGACGAACGGCTCGATATTGCCAAACTCAATCCGGAGGATACGATTGGCACAGACCGAACCGGCGGATATATTATCAAAATTGACTGGAATACCACACCTGGCTGGAACTCGCAATATTCGCAGCCCAACAGTCCTAACAATTATACCTATTTTCAATACGAATACCCGCGCTGGGACCGCATTGCACCGGTACAAGCTACGTATATTCGTGACTATGTGGATAGTTTTGAAGTAGCGTTGAAAAGCAACACCTTCCAAAATCCAGTTACTGGCTGGCGGCGTTTTGCCGACGAAAAGTCCTTCATTGATTTTATGTTAATCAATGAAATGAGTAAAAATGTGGACGGTTACCGGTTGAGTACCTATTTTCATAAAAATCGCGACGATAAAGGCGGCAAAATTGCCATGGGACCAGTGTGGGATTTTGATCTGGGCTGGCTCAATGCCGACTATTGCGACGCGTTTTTGCCCGAAGGCTGGGCTTACAACCTCAATTACGTCTGTGCAGATGCCGGCATTCCTTTCTGGTGGGAACGCCTGATGAGCGACACCCGATTCCGCCAAAACCTGGCTTGCCGCTGGAATACCCTGCGCGCCACCGCCCTCCATCCCGACAGTATTGAAGCGTTGGTCGATTCAATGGCCACCGTTTTGAATGAAGCCCAGTCCCGTAATTTTCGCCAATGGCCGATCCTGGGTAGCTATGTGTGGCCCAATCCCGGCTTTTTGCCCGATACCTACCAAGGCGAGGTCGACAAGTTGAAAACCTGGATTTACGACCGTATTTCCTGGATGGACAATACAATTGCCGCATATACGCCCAACCTGAACGCCGTATTTACCGCAGCTCCCAATGGCACCTTGGATTGGACATTCATACCCGGAACTATCAGTACCAATTTGATCTATCACTGGGATTTTGGCGATGGCAGTATGTCTTCTAACCCCACGGCAACCCATACCTTTCCTGGAGACGGTACCTACACCGTTACTTTATCTGTTTCCTCCTTGTTTGGTTGTACCGAAAATACACAGCAGGTTATTCCAATCAATACATCGGGCACTAATTCATTGGGCAGTGTTACCTTATCGTTATTTCCCAATCCGGCGACTGAGCAGTTGTTCGTCAGTATCCCCCGGATGGATAGCGAGACGATGACTGTGGAGATATTTAATGCGCTCGGGCAAAGCGTATTAGTGCAACAAATAAAACAGGGATCAGTCGATCTGCGCGGAATCTCTGAAGGACTTTATCGGGTGGTAGTGACGGTGGATGGGACGCGATGGATAGGGGAGATGGTCAAGCAGTAGTGCCGCATCGTTGCTAAGCAACGGGTAAAATATTGTGTTCTTTTAGCAATTAGCATATGTTTTATACAACATCTAATAGGCATCCAGCTTGGAGGACTAACCATTCCTGAAAATCTTGCTTATTGTTGCTCTCCGTGTAATTGGAAGAAAGACCAATATTAGTCCTATGCTCCAATTGGGTGGTCCGTTAATACCATTGTCTAACCGCAGTACCCAAAATTGATTTGAGTATGTGACAAAATTGGGGTAAAACTTTACGAATCAATAGGAGGGCTTCTGTTTTTTTGAATTTAGTTTTCTGCAAAACAGATCACGCCTGCGGGTTCTCTGCTTTATGAATATCGACAATCACACAAGTCGCTTGTAAATAACACTACTTACAATCATAAGGCACTAAACTTTTATCAATCCCTTTCAATCCCTTGTCCGCCTTGATATTCGCGAAACTACCATTGGTATTATTATACACACAAATCCGGTATTCCGGTTTGAGTTTCCCGGAAGCATCCACCATATTGGCATCCTGAATGCCATCGTACAGAATATTGGGCACTTTTCGGCCAAATTTCAACCAAAATGCGAAACCTAATTTGTTTTTCCAGGTGGGCATCCGCTTTTGGGCGGAATACTGGTTATCGTGGATGGATATGCGGCTGGGGAAGGGATTGTACTTTTTATCGTTGATGGGATTTTCAGAAATATAATAACTCACGATAGCCGTAGGCGCCGTTTTATTGCCCAGGATTTCATTGTGGTGCACGTTCACATCATCCGTTGCAAGAATCATAATTCCTGTTCCTGGCGGTACTTTTCCGACAATATTTCCCTTGGGGGCAAAATTTTTGTAATTGTTACTGATCACTTTATTGTTGTGGACTTCCGTATTGCCGCCGCGTTCTTTGGGCAAATCTGGCAGGTCAAAGACCAAAATACCGCCAGTATTTGCTGTGGATAAATTGTCATATACCCAGGCATTGGTAGTGTTTTCAATTTCAATACCCGCTACATTGTGCCGGGCCGTGCATTGAGTAACCCATACACTATCGGATTGCCCCACATAAATTCCCGCATCTGAAGCGCCGATGGCCATACAATTTTCTATACGCACCTGCGTACATTGTACGGGATACAAAGCGTAAGACCCGTTCGTTTTTTTGGGTTTCCCTGTCCACTGCGCAGTGATATGCCGAAAAATAAGGTGATCGACATGCTGGGTTTTGATCAGATCGCCTTTGCTGTCCTCAATGGTAAAATATTCCAGGGTGATATAACTGGCATTGGTGACCCGCAATCCTTCGGCACCATTTTTTTGATTTTTAAATGACAGGATCGTTTTGCCTTCACCCGCTCCGCGAATCGTAATCCGTTTTTTTTCATCCAAAGAAAGCGACCCCGATAACGCAATTTTGCCCTCTGGCAAATGGATCACATCGCCATCTTCGGCCATGATCAGTTGGGTTTGAATCTCTTTTTCAAGGTTGGCCTGCGCCGTAAGCCCGGAGGAGCCAATAAGAATCAACGCAACCAGCAAAATGATCTTCCGCATAAAATATTGATTTTGAAATAATTAATTTGATCCAGGATCGGAGGTATTATCTACATCACCCAGTTTTACACCAAAAAAATTAACACCTGTCACATTTAGCAAGGTACTGTTCAGCATGATCGAAGATGCCGGTAAATTGGCAAATGGATTGGTGGGTTCCGGAAATGTAGTATTCGCAGGAAAAAAGCGCCACGACCGCTGATTAGGGAAAGTACTATTGGTACCCAGCAAAACTTTACGGGTATCCACATTGTCAAAAGTGGTGATGGTATTACTCTCGTTGGCATCTGCAGCGATCAATTTCCAGGCGGGCGACAATGGCTCCAGGTTTAGAATATGGCGCGACACCAGAATCAGATCAAACGCATTGACGCCATTTAATGGATCGTTTTTAGAAACAGGCGTAATAGTATAGCTCAGTCCGGGCGTAAGGTCTTTGAACACAAAGTTGCCCAAAGTATCAGTGCTGACGGTATCCACAGCACTTCCGGCAAGTGCAACCAGATTGTTCTTCAAAGGAACACCCCACCAGGATTTCAGGTTGCCACTGATCGTCACGGGTGATGGCGGTTGTTCATAGCCATTTTGGGTGGCAGCATTGGTATTTCCCGGGTCTAACCAGTCTTTTAACCGGGATGTTGGCGTGGTACCCTGGTCCCATGACAAATGAAACATCCCGAAATAAGAAGCATTAACATTGCAGTTGACTGCACTTCCTCCATGTAACTGTCCGACAATCAGTTTGCTGGCATTGAACATCGCACAACCGGAGGAACCCGGTTCATAAATGCCAATATCGGGTACCGCTTTCCAGTGCGTGTTCACCGGACTAATGCCGAATCCTGCTCCCCAGTTAATTGTATTAGGGTGTGAAACTACCGGAGCATTGTCAGCACTGAATTTTTTGACATCTCCTTGTGGATGATGGATAAATGCTGAGGTGGTGGCCGGTGTGCTTGATCGCGACCATCCATTGTAATAGGCATTTGAAATAGTATTCAGCGTATTGATTTTCAATAACATAAAATCGGTCTCTGCTCTGAAGGCTATTCGTTGACAACCAACAGCTGTCTGGTAGGCAGGTTCAGTAGGTGCATTGGAACAGCCTGATACTTCATAGTTAAAATCAAATGCCCATTGGTCAAAAATCGGATTGCTCAATAAAATCTGACAGTGATGTGCCGTTAAAAAGTAGGGAATACCCGTTCCGCCTGAATTGGCGATCAAACTCCCGGAGCACCATGCTGATCCCGACTGGAAGACCATCAGAATACGGGCAACACCTCGTTTCGTTGTTTGCCAGGCAGCTGCTTCCGGACAATTGATATTTACATTGCACTGGAGGGAAGACGAAAAACCATCGGCTGCCCAGGGATCACCTTCAGAAAGGGCACCCAGATGATAAGCGAAATCAACCCTGTTAATGACGATGGATTCTTGCCCCCGGGTATACGCTGGCGCGTGATATTCCACGATAATATCGTCACCAGGAATGGTGCCGACCGTATATTTCCCGGAAGAGGTGGTTTGATCGTTGGATATTGGCCCGATAATTCGCCGGTGCTGTAAATCGTAGGCGAAAAGGCTGCCGCCTTCCGGCATCTGAAGTTGTTCAAACAATACCACCAGTGCCAGGGCCCCCGGAGCAAATACCCGGCACTGCCAAACCTGGGAGTGATCAGGCAATTCCGTCCAGGTGCCGTTATTTTGTGCTGAAATATTGGCTTCCATGGGAGCCGCAAAACGACCTTGTTCCAACTGAAGATCATCCTCTGCTTTAAGAGCGGTTACATTTGGTGTAGCCAGTTTTACTGCGGATAAAATCGGGTTTTGCGAAAAAGCAGCGTGATACTCAAGGGAAATGCCAGGCGGTGAAGACTGTTGGGCCATTGCAGCCTGCAGCAAAAAAGCCAGAAGAAATGTAATCTTAAATCGGAAATGGATGAGCATGGAATATGATTAAATAATGAAGACAAGAACTTGTTGCGGTGGGACCTCCCAGCGCAACAAGTCTCCTATTGCAAGCCCAAATGTATGAATTTTTTAATCAATTCATTCCTTTACCAATGCCGTAATCACCTCAAAAATATCTTCAACTTGCGGTTTCGTAAAATAATCGCCATCTTGTCCATAAGCTGTGCGATGATCTTTGGCGCTGATCGTTACTGGTTTGGCGTCTAAATAGCGGTATCCGCCCTGCTCTTCTAATATTTGTTGCAAAATATAAGCCGTTCCAGAACCAGGCAAATCTTCATCAAGCACTACTAAACGATTTGTTTTTTTCAGGGACGACAAACAAGCCTGTGGTAAATCGAAAGGCAGTAATGTCTGTAAATCCACGATTTCCACACTAATATTATTTTGAGCGAGCAGGGTGGCCGCTTCTTCTGCTACCCGCACGCAGGCTCCATAAGTAACCAGAGTCACATCGGAACCTTCGCGAATAATATCGGGCACGCCTAATGGCACGGTAAAAGTGTCAATATTGTCTGGCATTTTTTCTTTGTAGCGGTATCCGTTGAGGCATTCCACCACAATTGCCGGATCGTCTGATTGCAGCAAAGTGTTGTACATGCCTGCGGCCTGAAGCATATTGCGGGGAACGCAGAACCACATGCCACGTAAAGCACCGAGCATCATGCCCATCGGAGAACCTGCATGCCAAACGCCAACAAGACGGTGGCCACGGGTTCTAATAATGGCAGGAGCTGCCTGTTGATTGTTAGACCGCCAGCGCAGGGTGCTCAGGTCATCGGAAAGGGGTGTTAAGCCATATAGCAGATAATCGAGGTATTGAATTTCGGCAATCGGCCGAAGTCCGCGCATCGCCATTCCGATCGCCTGGCCCATAATCGTCCATTCTCTTATGCCGGTATCAAAAACCCGTTCGATACCGTATTTCTGCTGAATACCGCGAAAGCCCTGATTGACGTCCCCAATTTGGCCTACATCTTCACCGTAGGCAAACAAGGCTGGATTTTTTTCAAAATGGCGATCAAAACAAGCATTCAATATTTCATAGCCATCTTTCTGGGGAGCATTGGTACTGAATACCGGAGCCTCTACACGCACTTTAAGTGCCGATTTGGAAGTTTCACTGTATAAATGTTTCGTATACCAGGTATGTCCCAGTGCTTTTTCTCCGTCTGCAAATGTTTTCAGCGCCATTTTTTCAGCGCCATCCTGCATCATTTGTAAAGCGCGTCGGGCTGTTTTATGTAACTCATGGCGGACCAGCGGTTCGCGCTGTTGCATGATCTCCGTCAATAGTGCAGCCAGATTTTTATCTCCGGGATGGGTCGTGATCGCATTTTCAAGCAACAGCCGGAGATCTTCACGGTGGGAAATTACCGCATCCTGGTAGCGGCGGTAGGCTGTCTTTGCCGCTTCATTTGCTCGTTTTTTTGACGCCATCTTGATAATTTCCACGTCCGCTTTGCTGGCAATATTATTGTCAATAATCCACTCCTCCATTCGTTTGTTGCAGTCGTAGGCTTCTTCAAATGCCAAGCGTTCAGGTGTTTTATACCGGCGGTGGTCGCCGGAGGTGGAGTGCCCCAATTGTTGGGTCACTTCCTGAATATGCAAAAGGACCGGGCGATGAATTTCCCGCACTATTTGAGTGGTTTCTTCATACAAACGGCAAAGTCCGGGATAATCCCAAGCTTTTCCTGTGCGGATATCTACGCCATTTTCACCATCAAATCCAACCAAAATAGCCGAAATACTTTCTTTGGTCGTCTGAAATTTCTTAGGTACAGAGATACCAAAGCCATCATCCCAAACAGAAATGGAAAGGGGGACCTGCATAACCCCGGCAGCATTCAGGGTCTCCCAAAATACGCCTTCTGAAGTGGATGCATCGCCTATCGTTACAAAGCAGACTTCCGAACCGTTGTCGGAAAGATCTTTACACAGGTGCGGAAGTTCCCGGAACTTTTTAGATGCCATTGCCAATCCCAGGCCACGGGCCATTTGTCCACCAGTACAGGAAATATCTGAAGAAATATTATACCGGTTTTTCAAGTCCAAGAAATTACCATCAGCATCAATAAAAGGTGTCCCGAAATGACAATTCATTTGTCGGCCGGACGTAACAGTATCATGCACTGGATCGCCGTATAACTGGGCGAAAAACTCTTCCAGCGTCAATAAATCTAATGCGAACATGAGGGTTTGGTCGCGGTAGTATCCAGATCTGAAATCTCCTTTTTTCCAGGCGCGGGCCATAGCAACCTG
Source organism: Saprospiraceae bacterium (assembly GCA_044350415.1). Classification (GTDB taxonomy): domain Bacteria; phylum Bacteroidota; class Bacteroidia; order Chitinophagales; family Saprospiraceae; genus M3007. Next base: position 8,325 of record JBILHQ010000173.1, read on the forward strand.
CGCAACTTCTTTGCCATCGCCGATGATACCAAAATTGGCTTTTCCCGACAATACTTCTTTTCTGGCAATTACACTGGCCTCCCGGCTTTCACAACAAATCCTGAAATCATTCAATACAGCCTCCCGATCGGGAATATTGCTAGTACTGTTCGGCAACTGTTTTTCCCCTGGCGCTGTAATTGCTGTTGTCATACGATAAAATTATAATATTAAGTGGTTGGGCTGAAATCAGGGGCAAAGGTAGGCTTTTTTTAGTGAGGAGTTATAAGCTATGGGTTATGAGTTTTTTATCAAGGTGACAAAAATCACCTTGCATTTTTTACTGATTACCCGATCTTTGTGACTGATAAAAAAAGCTGTCACATGTACAAATTTATATTATTTCTCATGGTCGCCCTGGTTGCTTGTTCCGACAATACACAAGGTCAGACAAAAATTGATGCGGCAAAGACAGCGTCTTTGTTGAAGGAGAATAAATCTATTCAATTAATTGATCTGCGTACGCCCGCCGAATTATTACAAACCGGCAAAATAGAAGGTGCAAAAAATATCAATTTTAACAGTCCGGATTTCCAAACGCTTATTGGGCAGTTGGACAAAAACCAACCAGTAATTATCTATTGTGCAGCAGGAAGCAGAAGTGGTGCCGCCGCTTTGCAAATGGAGAAAATGGGATTCACAAAAATCTACGACTTTACCGGCGGCATGAACGATTGGAAAAGCAAAGGCAACAAAACAGTCCAACAATGATAGAAAGTACCCCTAAAACACCGGCCGTCGGGAAGCCCTGGAACAGTTGGCAATTGGTAATAATGGCGTGTCTTACGTTGGGAGTGGCCCCCTTTTTCCCGGAACCACATATTCTTGGCAAAATCCGCTGGGTGGTTGGTGGCGCAGTTGGAATGTCAGTAATGGATTGGTTCGATCTGGTATTTCATGGATTACCGTGGTTATTACTGATTCGCATCGCAATACTTCGGGTGATGCAGTGGTAGATCCATATTTCCCGTAGATTTTTTCCAATACTTTGGAGGCAATCATCTGCAGGATTTTTTTGTTCTGGTGGAAGCCTGAAGGCCTCGCACTACAACAACGCTCAAATACTGCCCTATGTCCAAAAAAATTCCAACTTACAGCATTTGTAATCTCCTTGGTACTGATCGGTGTATTAATGATTTTTTCGTGGTTCGCATCAGTGATTTTATGGCAGACCATAAAGATCTTTTCTTCCCGCATCGCCATGATTTTTTTCAAATCGTGCTGTTTACGCATGGCGGGGGACAGCATGCTATTGATTTTACGCATTACCTGGTGGAGCCTAGGGAAGTCTATTACACGTCGCCCGGGCAGGTGCATAACTGGGCATTTGAGGCAAGCACTGAGGGTTATATTGTCAACTTCCATGAATCTTTTTTTTCTGCTGCTTTCCACAATCTCCATTTTGTGCGGGAATTTCCATTATTTAATACGGTCAATGGTTTACCCATAAATGTTCTGAATACAGGATGTTTTGCAGAAGTCGAGTCACTTTTCCGGCAGATGCTCACCGAATTTAAAGCAACAAGTGATTTTAAGACCGCGATGCTACGGAGCCAGCTTACCGCTGTTTTAGTACATCTTTCCCGGGAGGCTCCCAATACTTACAAATCAGGCGCTTCGAAACACAATGTAGTGATTATGCGCCAATTCGAAAAATTGATTGAAATGCATTTTCACGAAAAGCGCCTGCCGAAAGTTTATGCAGAAATGCTTTTCATTTCGCCCAACCACCTCAATGCACTTACCAATCTGATGACAGGTAAAAGTGCCGGCGACCTTATTCGCGACCGCGTATTGCTGGAAGCAAAAAGATTATTAGTCAATTCCGATTTACTGATCAGTCAAATTGCCGACCACCTGAATTTTGAAGACAACGCTTATTTTACCCGCTTTTTCAAAAAATATACTTCCAGTACTCCAGAGGCATTCAAAATCCAGCATCTTCGCAGTAATGGCGCAATAAGGCAACCTTTTCATTAAAGTGCGAGACAGGAAATACGCCCACTTCCGAAACAGGCACCTGAACCATCATTTCAGGTACTGCGATAGTTACAGACCCCTCATCGCCCATTTCAACACTCACTGGTATACCCATCAATTCAATTGTTACCCTCCGCTGGACAATAACTGAAGGGGTTTGTTCTTCTTTTGACGAAGTCACGATCATGCAACAAACAGTCGCTTTGAATGCCAGAGTATATTTACAAGGGCCATATAACACGTCCTCCGGCTACATGAATGATCTTCTGAGGTTCAAAGGACTCATTCCTATTATTGGGCCTTACACTACTTTGGGCTATGTTCATGTCGGAGGAGGTGGTGAAATGATCGGAGTTGGTGTTTTGGCGGTTACTGGTGCCAATGCAATTATTGATTGGGTATTTATTGAATTGAGAGACAAAATTAACAGTTCGCTGATATTGGCAACGCGCTGTGCACTGATTCAGGCCGATGGCGATATTGTGGACATGAACGGAACATCAGCAGTCACTTTCCCAAATTTAGTGACTGATGACTATTATATAGTAATCCGACATCGTAACCACTTGGAGGTCAGGAGCTTATCACCCGTACCACTATCACAGATTACAGCTACCAGTTATAATTTCACCACTGGACTCACACAGGCATTTGGAGCAAACCCTATGCCGCTACTCAACACAGGTGTATATGGCATGTTTGGCGGAAATGCAAACGGCAATACCGCGGTACGCGCAACCGGTCCACCAACAATAAATGATTATACCAATATATTAAATGTGCTGGGCACACCCACATCTATTCAAAATAATGTCTATAATTCACAAGATTTGAATATGGATGGCATATTGAGGGTAACCGGGCCTCCTACGCTCAACGACTATACCAGACTGCTGAACATATTAGGCACACCTACTACTATCATCACACAACCATTTTAATATTCACAAATTATGAAAAAAATATTCATATTTTTCTTTATTTTATTTCTAGGTACAAGCACCTTGCTCCACGGGCAATTCTTTCAGGAAACCTTCAGCACTTCAGGCAATGATCTGGTATTTTCCATCAGGCCCTTTCCCGGAGGAGGGAATATCACCACCGACTGGTCGGATATTGAGTTCTTTGTACGACATTCCACATCGGCTCTTCCACTCTCTTTTGGTGCAATTACCGTAAATACCGCGCAATTCCCGGGAGTAGTGATTACCTATAACGGTGCCAATATTCAAGGCGAGGAAGCAGGTTTTGTTAATCATTGGTTTGGTACATCATTTTCAGTAGGTGCCATGTTCACCTACACTGATGGGCAAACCTATGAAGTATTCCGGGTTGAAGTGAGCGTTAACCCAACGACTATCGGCTTGGAATTAATTCATAATGATCCTGATTTTTCACCGCATTATACTGCATTGACTTCAGGTACAGGAGGTTTGGACAAAACAGCCCCAACCGGACCACCAAATAATTACAATAAATTCTTTGGTCCCGGTACAAGCATCTGTGGCCCTATCAACTGCCCGGCTACAACACCAGGCAACAACCATAGGTATTCATTTGGAGCTTTACCATTGCAGCTGCTTTCTTTTTCTGCTACCAGGCAAGATGAGAACAGCTTGCTTACCTGGGAAACAGCCAATGAACGGGCGGTCAAACATTTTAATATTGAACGCAGTATCGATGGCAACACCTGGAAACAGATAGGCCAGATAGCCGCAAAAAACGAAACTGGTATGGCAAGCAATTATTATGAATTGACTGACGAAGATGTGGCAACAAAAAATCCGGCTGTCAAAACATTTTATTACCGGCTGCAATCCGTCGATCTGGATGGTTCTTCCGCATTCGCACCAATTCGTACCGTTCAGTTTGATAAAACAGGAACAGCGACCATCTATCCTAATCCTTTTCGGTCGCAAATTTTCATTAATACGGATATTGGGGGCCATCTGAAAATCCGGGTATATGATATTACTGGAAGACTATTTCTTGAGCAGTATTTTGAATCCAATGGATCCGCTCAAATAATTCCAGTCACCTTTGCACAATCATTGCCCGCTGCTCCTTTCATTCTGGAGATATCAGACCACAATGGTGTGCCAGTCAACCGAGCACTAATGATGCGTATCAATGATTAAAAGTATCTCCAGACTATTCTCTTTGAAAACCAATACTTTATCAATACTACCATTAAGTATTGGTTTTCAAAGAGAATAGCTCAAAATATGTCTCAGGAAGCAAAACAATCCAAAGATAGGCCTAGGTGGAAGACAAGCTGCGGTGGAAGACAGGCCGGCCAGAAATTGTTATTATTTACCCGCTTTTTCAAAAAATACACGGCCGCAACCCCGGAGGCATTTAAAGCAAACTATCAGTCAGCATTGACCTGATCCCCATTTCCAGGCCCCGCAATTCCGCCAATCCCCTTACCCGACCATATAAGGAATAACCGGGGTTCGACTTCGTATTAACAGAGAGATCCCCCAGCATTTTGTGCCCATGATCGGGGCGGAAAGGAATAGCCTGGGCTCGACTTCGCTCGCTCAACTGATTTCGACTTCGCTCATGGATACTGCTTTCTGCTTGCCTGCGTTGATCCTCCCCGATGATGGCCCGCATCACCTGCGCCATTTCTGCCGAACCTTCCAGGTGATTGGCTTCGTAAAAAGACCCGTCGGCTTCGAGTTGCACACTGCGAAAATGTAAAAAATTGACCCGGCGGCCTAATTGGCGCATCATGGCGGGCAGGTCATTGTCGGCCCGGGCACCAAAACTGCCTGTACAAAAACAAATGCCGTTGGAAGGCACATCATAAGCCGCAATGACTGCTTCTGCATCTTCCAGCGTCGATACCACCCTCGGCAATCCAAACATCGGAAACGGTGGATCATCGGGATGAATAGCCAGGTTAATCCCTACTTCCTCCGCAACAGGCGCAATTTCCTGTAAAAACAAAACCAAATTCGCCCGCAATTGAGCAGCATCAATACCTGCATAAGTATCTAAATGCTGCCGGAATGTATCCACTGTGTACGATGCTTCTGAGCCTGGCAAACCTGCAATGATATTCCGGATTAATTTTTCCTTCATTGCAGCATCCGCTCCAGCAAACCATCGTGCTGCCCGTTGCTGAATATCAATGGAGTAATCGGCAGCAGCAA
>JBILHQ010000174.1:0-13483 GCA_044350415.1 Saprospiraceae bacterium
GGGAGGTGACGGTCGAATTGTCGAATACCAAACTGCTGGCAGAAAGCAATCTGCTGACGAACTGGAACAATAATTACCGGTCCTGGCTGAATTATATGGAAGAAGCTTTGCACGGCATCCGGGGCGTTGTAAAAGACGCATGTACGGGCAAGCCGATGGTGGCCAAAGTATTCATTGCCGGGCACGATATGGATAATTCACATGTGTTTTCGGGATGGCCGGTGGGCGACTATCACCGGCCCATTTTTCCGGGCACTTACGATGTGACATTTTCTGCGCCGGGGTATGTGGATCAAACCGTTACAGGCGTTGTTGTAACCGGGAACACGCCGGCAATCGTCGTGGATATACTCCTGAATCCCGCCATTCCCACTGCTGATTTTGTGGCCAGCACCACCAATGCCTGTGGCGGCGAAATCAGTTTTACTGACCTCACCGGCAGCGCCACCAACTGGCTCTGGTCATTTGGCGATGGCAATACGTCCACCCAGCAAAACCCCACCCATACCTGGCTCAACAGCGGTACCTACTCCGTTTCACTGGTCGTGAGTAATTGCGCAGGTGCCGATTCACTGGTCAAAACGGACTATCTCACCGTAACGATCCCGCAAGCGCCGCAAGTGGTTGCAGGATCAGGTTGCAGCGGGACATCGCTGATGCTGGTCGCATTTGCGCAAGGAGCCCTCAACTGGTATGATGCCCCTGAAGGCGGCAATATCGTGTCGACAGAAGCGGGTTTTATCACACCACCATTGACATCGACCACCACTTATTATGTGGAAAATGACCAAAGTGGCGGTACCCAGCAATTGGGCCCGATGGACAATGCTATTGGAACTGGTGGCTTTTATACCGCGAGTACTTATCATTACCTGCGATTTAATGCGAAAGTACCGTTCAGATTATTGTCCGTGTGGGTAAATGCGGCCACCGACGGCAACCGAACTATCCAACTGCGCAATGCCAGCGGGACCATATTACAAGCGGCAACCATCTTTGTTTTGGCAGGGCAGGGGAGGGTCGACCTGAATTTTGAAGTGCCGCAGGGAGAAGATTTGCAACTCGGCGTTGCTGGTGCAAATAACCTGTTTCGCAATCAGTCGGGTGCCACCTATCCATACGAGATAGACGGTCTGGTGGCTATTACGGGCAACAGCGCTGGTAACCCCGCGGTTTATTACTATTTTTATGACTGGGAAATACAACAGCCTTGCGTGAGTCCGCTGGTGCCCGTGACAGCGACGATATTCCCTTCGCCACCAACACCAACTGTTGATCAGGTGGGCAACACGCTGGTATCAAGTGCATCTGATGGGAATCAATGGTACGATGTATGGGGTTTGATCCCGGGAGCGACGAGCCAGGTGTATTCGCCTGTTCAAACCGGTGTCTATTATTTGGTGGTGACCAATTCAATGGGGTGTGATGCCCATGCAGGGCCCATCACCTTTACCACGGTCGGTACGACCGATGCGTTGGTGAGTGCATCCGGCAAAGTGAGCGTTTATCCCAATCCGACCAATGGCGTCTTCCATATTGACGGGAGCGGATTATCGTCGGGGATAGTCCATGTGGCGGTGTATAATATGGTAGGACAAGTGGTGTATAGCGCGCAACTAAGAGATAAGCAGCAACTGGCAGTTGATGGTAGCGATTGGCCGGCCGGGAGTTATGTGGTGCGGGTTTCGGGGGATGATCTTAATTTAAGCGTTGTTATATTTGAGCATTGATTATTTTAAAATGAACATTGAACATTAAAGTACTGGTCATGTGTCTTTAATCCCTTTACTGTGGTTAAGTCAACCGCTGCAATAGGAAAGAAATTATCAAACAATAAATACTTATCATTTAGTATTTCTGCCTTTGGAGAAAACATTTTATATCTGGCCTGTCCTTTACAACCAGGCAGGAAAGCACAAAATATTGTCAGCGTATATAAAATTAAATTTTTCATTTGTTAAGTCCAAGCTGTTTTCTGAAATCAAGATTTAAACCATATTGTTCTTCAAATGGTATAACTACTCTACAAAAAATAAAAAGAAACTATAAATAGTTGACAGTGAACGTTTAATATATGTCATCTTGTAAGCCTCGGTTAAAACCGGGGGTTATAAGATGACAGATGCAATATGCTCATTCTAAATGATTTACAAATACTTACAAGTTGTTGTGTAGTAGTGTATCAACTGGTATAGCTTTTATGAATATTTAATACTTTCATCACCCCTAAACTAGGTTAAATTTCCATTCCCATACTTCTCCATCCTCTGGGTCTGTAACCACACCGACCAATTCGTAATTGTTTGTTCGGAGCACTTTTGTCGATGCGCTTTCTTGCATAAGTGTTCTTGCCGTCACCTGAATTGTGGGGTCAGCTTCTAAGGAAAGGGCTGTAAGTAATCTACATGCAGCTGTCGCAATACCTTGTTTTTCAAATTGCTCAAAAGTGTAATAAGCAATTTCAACTTTCCCGTTTATGGGTTTTGTTTTGAAAGCACATTGACCAACCTTTTCACCGTCCCGAATTATTGAGTAACCCGTCCATGGCAAATTGTCGCTACTTAATGGCTCAAGTTGTATCATACTTTAGGTGTCGTTTTTATGTAACTATCCAGCGGCCTTTGGCGGGAAAAAGTCGTATCTGCTTTTTTCCGCCAAAGGCGGCTGGATAGTTACTAATGACTGGTGTACACTATGATATTCAGACATGCTCTAAGAACTTCTCCATATCTTCTCCATCTTCCTGCCTCTCGCCAATTCGTCCACCAGTTTGTCCAAATACCGTACCTGTTGCGTTAACGGATTTTCGATGTCCGCTATCCGGTAGCCACAGATCGTGCCGGTGATGAGGTGCGCGTTCGGGTGGAGCGTTGCCCGCTGAAAGAGCGCCTCAAAGGTTACTTTTTCAGCGATGAGTGCCTGTAGTTGGTGGTCGTCAAAACCCGTCAACCATGCTATTACCTGGTGCAATTCTGCCTTTGTTCTGCCTTTTTTCTCCACTTTTACGAGATAAAGTGGATATACCGAGGCAAATATCATTTTGGCGAAACGCTCATCGTGTGCATTGGTGGTGTTCATTCTTTATGGTGCTAATCATTCAAATTTCTCTGATAGTCCTGGCTGGAATTCCTGCTACGACTGTATTCGCTGGAACGTCCTTCGTTACTACTGAACCTGCTGCAACGACCGAATTTTCGCCAATAGTTACACCCGGTAATATTGTCGAATTTACGCCAATCCAAGCATTGCGTTTGATAATTACCGATTTAAGGTCAAGCATTTTACGCTCATTCGGATTTACAGGATGACTTTCTGTGACAATGCTTACTTTAGGGCCTATCAGTACATCATCTTCTATAATAATTCCGCCAAGGTCTAAAAATGTACAATCATGGTTGATAAATACATTTTTACCTATCTGAATATGCTTCCCAAAATTGGTATGGAATGGCGTAAAAATAGTTGTGCTATTATCAATTTGCTGTCCAATTATTTCACTCAACCGTTCTCTGATTTGGTCAATATCGGTTGAAGTATTGAGCGCAACTGATAAATGAATTGTTTTAGAAACTGCTGCAAATATTTTTGGGTATTCTGGGTCAGTAAAAGGAATTAATCCTCCCATCAGCATTCGCTCAAAAATATCCATCTTGTTTTGATTCATCTTATTTTTCATTGCTGTTTTCTTAATTGGAGTTCTCGTAGGAATAAGAATAATGGAAAACCGAATGCAAAGGCAACAAAGACAGTCAAAATAGGATACAACCAAATTTTTTTCATTTTTAGCCGAATTCCTTCCACAATCATAAAAAATGTTCCTGCAATTGCCCCTGTCCAAAAGTCAAAAGTCAAGCTTTTGGCGTAATAGTTGTCTGTCCAGGTGCTGGTAATAAATTCGATGCTATCAAATTCACCTTTTTGTTCAACAACACCCAGCACCATAAAGTAAAAAGTAATTCCGCCGCCAAGGATTGTCAGTAAAAGGTAGAAGTAATGTTTGTTGTTTAAAATTGTAGCCATATTTATTGTAGTTAATTTTCGAGACTTGTTGCGGTGGGATGCTACCCGGCCTCCCACCGCAACAAGTCTCAATAGAATTTTTCAAATGTTGTCTCATTAAATTTATATGCTCCGTTTTCGTGTGTTCCAAGCCAAAGGTCACCATTATTGTCTTTATAAATGCTAAAAACCGTAATGTCTTTACCATTATGCTGAACCGGGTAATGCGTGACGTTTGCTCCGTCATATTTCCAAACGCCATTCCGGTACGTTGCCATCCACAAGCTATGATGGTTGTCCTTTACAATGGATAAATACTCCTTCAGACTACCGTTCTTTTTGCCATCCAAACTGCCAATACTTTCCTGCCGGTTGTAAAATGCAGTGCTGTTTAATATAACGCTTTCGTAAGCCCGGTAACGATATTCGGTATTGAACCAAAAGTCTCCATTTCCATCTTCGGTAATGGAACGAACGCCGTTTGCGCCACCATCGCCAAATTCAGTCACATCATTTTCTGTAATCCATTCGAACGATTTTCCGTCATAGCGACATACACCGGATGGATTGGTGCCAAACCAAAGGCTCCCCATTCTGTCTTTATAAATGCTGTAGATTTCAAAAGCATTGGGCAGTTCAGGGGGCTTAGGAAGCGGCAACTCATATAAAGTAGCACCGTCATACCGGTATACTTTTTCAGTTTGATAAGCATTTCTGAACCACAAATCATCGGCTTGAAGTTTCCAGTCATTACTGGCAATGGCCGATAAGGTAGTAAATGTACGCCCATCAAACCTGGATATTGCCGAGTTCGGATGGCAGCCATTGATGTAAATATTGCCGGATTGATCTTCTTTGATCTCATCAACTCTGTTTTGGGCCAACCCGTGTTTGGTGGTATAATTAATGATTGTTGTTCCATCATATCGATATACCCCTGTTTCCCAACTTCCAAACCAATACACATTTTTCTTATCCTGATAAACCACCATGATGCTACTGCCCAGTTCCTTTATGGTGTCGCCCGGTGCCAATTGTTCACTAACCGGTTCTTTGATATCTTTCAAATGGGCGGTTTGCCCATTGCATGATGACAATAAAGTTATCATGCTCAGTAAAAAAAGTAGGTTCAATTTCACTATTGTCAGTTTGATGGTTGTATTGTAGGCACAGGGTTGCCGCTAATAATGTAATATGCATACTTTATGAATGCACCTGACAAAGATAAACTAATCGGATCAAATCGGCCCGGTTATCGCCAGGTGCGTACCACCGGAATATGAAAGACGACCAATTCCTTATTTGCTTTTATCCAAAGTTTTGCTCGCCAGTCAATTTTCATTTCTAATTGAATGACTGCCGAAATGCTAAAGGGGATTGATTGGTCTTAGTCTTGAACAATTTGCTAAACGATTGTGGATGTTCAAAACCTAAACTATAGGCTATTTCGTTGACCGATAAATCAGTGGTTGACAGTTTTTCCTTTGCCAGGTCAATTATCTTGTCATGGATAAACTGTTTGGTGCTTTGTCCTGTTAACAGTTGAAGCAGGCGGCTTAAATAATTAGATGAAATATGCAAATTATCAGCAACGAACTGAACAGTTGGAATTCCCTTATTAGCTAAATTATCCGCTTTGAAATAGGTCGTCAGAAAATCTTCCAGTTGGTTTAAGATGTTATGATTGGCTATTTTTCTGGTAATAAATTGTCGCTGGTAAAAACGTTCAGAATAGGTCAGCAAGAGTTCTATTTGGGCAATAATTACATCCTGACTAAATTGATCAATGTTGGTGTGATATTCCTGATCAATTTTTTCGATAATATCCGTAACTAAATGCTCCTCTTTTTCGGAAAGATGGAGTGCCTCATGGAGGTTGTAACTAAAATATTCATAATTTTTTATCTTTTTTGCAAGTGGTGTATTCCACAGAAAATCGGGATGGATCAGTAATAGCCATCCCGAATGTTTCAAATCCTTATCAGTGGTTGCCTGAACACTTAGTACTTGCTTGGGCGACATAAAGTGCATTACACCTTCATCAAAATCAAAGTCTTGTTGCCCATATTTCATTTTTGCAGTAAAATTTTTCTTTAATGCAATGGAGTAAAAACTATGAATGATAGTTTTAGGGGAAAAGCCTGGTTTCCGCTTAATCTCTTCAAATTTCACTACACTGATCAAAGGATGCTCGGGTTTGGGTAAATCCATCAACCGATGATAATCCGAAATCGTTTTTATTAAGACAGGATTTGATGAAGGCATAACTATGTTTTATAAATTAAACAAAATTTTCAAACCCTCTTCCAATGTTGTAGGTTTGCGTCCAAGTTTTATTGCTAAATCATTGGTAACGATGGACTCCTGATCGTTTTTAATATCAACGTTAAAATTGACAATTTTATTCACCACAACTTCCGGAAGTCCTTGCTTTTGCATAAGTTCCTTATACACATGTACTTCCACAGGAGTATAGGTGATTGGTTTCCCCGCAAGTTCGGATAATGTTTCGGCCACATCATAAAACGAATACGTTTCGTTGGCGGTAAATCTATATACCTGATTGTTGAAGGTTTCATTCAATAACACATTGGCCATTGCCTCACTCAGATCCTTTCGCAAAGTAAAAGCCACTTTTCCATTGCCCGCTACCTGAGAAAAGCCGCCACCTTCAAACACCGTTTTTCCAACATAATAAGGTAGCACCTCCATATACAAAGCGTTTTGAAAAATGATGTACTTCAACCCGCTTTGCTTGATATAATCCTCGGTAGCAAAGTGTTCCTCCATTAATGTATTGGTCAAAGTTGCCCGGTCTTTTAACGAACGGCTGGTATAAGCAATAGCAGTTACCCCCATTTTCTTCGCAGCGTCCACTACGTTTTTATGTTCCTGCATACGATCACCCTGGTCGCCCGAAGAAATAAGTAAAACGGTATCCACCCCATCCATCGCCTTTTCCAAGGAAGCAACATCGCCATAGTCGCCAATAAAAGCCTGCAATCCTTTTGCCTGCAATGCTAACCGTTTTTCTTCTTTACGGGTGATGACGTGAATTTGTTGCGCCGAAATCGTTCTCAGCAATGTTTCAATTACGACAGTACCCATTTGCCCGGAGGAACCTGTTACTAAAATTTTGTTCATTTTCTCTTTACTTTAATCTGTTGCAAAATTGCACTGCAAAGGTCCGCAACTGCTTAAAATGAGTTGTGTCCAAATCTATCCTTGTGTTAGCAAAATCTGACCTTGTCGAAAAAAAGCGGTACGGTGGATGGTCGTCCTGCTACTACTCCCAACACCAAGTTGTTCTTTGATATCACAGTTTTATTGTCCATTGTTTACGTCGCCTGCCCTGAACGACCATTCCAAATGCTTATCAATATCTTGTCGCAACAACATATTTAGTTGTGCAGTATGATGCTGGGTATGTCGCATGTTATAAAGCAGGATTTCCAAAATCGGGTAATCCATATCATTAGGTTCGTCTCCTTCTTTAAATCGTTCTTTTAGATTTTCATCAGTCAGACCGAAAACCAGCTGTTTGCATTTTTCACGACTTTGTTGGAGATACGCCACTATTTCTTGTTTACTGTAATCTTTGTCGGGTATTAAATCGTCAATTGCTTCTTTGGGTCTTTCCGCTGGCCCTTTTAGCGTAAAAGAAAGCAGTGGAGAAAAGTCACTTGGTGTAAGTGTCGAATAGTAGTCTAAAAAAATGGTACTGTGAAAGGCGATATAATAAAATCGCCTGTTAGTTATAAAATAGTCGTCAGAACAATTTGAAATTGCATTTATGAGCATACCAATACTCGCCCCGAATTGATTCCACAATATTTCTTTTATTGATTTGTCCATATTTTGCTGTTTTGAAGGTTTGGCGAAATGGTTTTACAATGCCCGCTAACGCAGCAATATGCACACTTTTTGAATGCTCCTAACAAAGGTAAATCCATCTCCAGAAATCTCCAAACACCTCCAGTTCATTCTTTCATTAACCTGATAATAAACAAATTAGCACTGAAAATACCCACCAACAAAAAAGAGCCAGCCCTGCACGGACCAGCTCTTTTTTGAATGTCGAACAGATGAATATCGAACACCGAATATCGAAGTAACGTAGATTACACCGGAACCAGGACAGTCATCAAGCAAAATCGCCCCTGTTCCGGTGTAATCTACGCACTTCGACATTCGGTGTTCGATATTCGATATTCAAACCATTTTCTACTTCCACCCGCCGCCCAGCGACCGATACACCTGTACTCCCGACGTCAATAATTCCATCTTGGTCTCCATGAGTTCGAGTTTGGTTTCCAGCACGTCGCGCTGCGTCATCAGCACCTCGAAATAATCTACGCGGGCCGATTTGAACAAGTCGTTCGACACGCTGATGGCCCGGTTCAGGGTTTCCACCTGTTGTGCGCGCAGATTATAACTTTTTTGCAGGTTGGCGATGTTCGACAGTTCGGTGGATACCTCCAGATAAGCATTCAGGACGGTCCGCTCGTAATTGTAAATGGCCTGCATCTGCCGGGAATTGGCGGTATTAAACTCCGCCGTGATGGCATTTCTGTTGATGATCGGGCCCGCCATTTCACCTACCAGTGTGAACAACAGGGACTCGGGCAATCTGGCTAAATACGCCGGACTGAATGCCTGTAAACCAAGTGCACCTGATATTTCGAGCGACGGGTAGAACTCGGCGCGCGCCACACTGATATCGATTTTGGCAGCAGCCAGTTCCAGTTCGGCCTGTTTGACATCCGGGCGGTTTTCCAGCAGTGCAGATGGAATACCGGTGTGGATATCGGCAGCGGCCAAACTCAAAAAGTCTGTTTTATCGCGCTTGATTTCCTGCGGGTAACGGCCCAGCAGGAAATTGATGCGGTTCTCGATGGCTTTTATTTCCTGCAAAATCCCGAATTCAAGGCTTTGGGAAGCCAATACTTCTGCCTGAAATTTCTGCACACCAAGTTCGGTGGTTTGGGCGGCCTCTTTCTGGATTTTTACAATTTCGAGCGCGTTTTTCTGCAATTCGATATTCTGCCGTACCACCTGCAATTTCGCATCCATCGCCAGCAATTCGTAGTACGAACTGGCTATTTCGGCAATCAGGTTGGTAATGACAAAATTCTTGCCTTCCACCGTGGCCAGATACCTGGTCACTGCTGCTTTTTTGGCATTCCGCAGTTTTTTCCAGATATCCACTTCCCAGTTGGCGTACATCGCAGGGGCAAAATCCATGAGCCATTCCGGTACTTCCTTTCCGGGCGTGATCTCTGTGGAAGCATCGCCCGCGCCGGTGCTGGTGTAGCGGCCCACTTTTTCAAGACCGATACCGCCACCCACATGCACAGAAGGCAGGATAGCGCCTTTACGCATGAGGATTTCGTTGCGGGTGATCTCGATTTCCTGCAGGGTGATGTTCAGTTCCTGGTTGTTTTGTAACGCAGTGTCGATCAAAGCCACCAGGTTCTGATCCTTGAAAAAGGTCTTCCAGGGAATGGTCGATATATTGGCCGTGTCCTGTGGCGCACCAAAGGAGTCGGGAACAACCGTATGGGCGTTCCGGTCGACGAGTGCCGGCACTTTACAACTCATCACCGCCAGGTTGAGCGCGACCGGGATAAGCAATCGATATATTTTTATTTTATTCATTATAATCTAAGGCTTCAGTTAATGGATTTTCTGTTTCATCTTCAATCAATGGATTCTTCTCTGAAATACGGGCAATTAAATAATACAACCCGGGTATCAGCAAGACGCCAAAAATGGTCCCGATCAACATACCGCCGGCAGATGCCGTACCGATTGTCCGGTTGCCAATCGCACCAGGACCGGTGGCAAACACCAATGGAATAAGGCCTGCGATAAACGCAAAAGAGGTCATCAGGATCGGACGGAACCTGGCTGCTGAGCCTTCGATGGCCGCATTTATTACAGAATCGCCTGCCCGATGTCGCTGTACGGCAAATTCCACGATCAGCACGGCATTTTTTCCGAGTAGACCGATGAGCATTACCATCGCTACCTGTGCATAGATATTGTTTTCCAGACCTGCCATTTTGAGGAACAGGAAGGCGCCGAATACACCGGTCACCAGCGACAAAATCACCACAAAAGGCAAAATGAAACTTTCGTACTGCGCCGCCAGAATCAGGTAAACGAATGCCAGACAGATCAGGAAGATATAAATGGCTTCATTACCGCGACCCACTTCGTCTTTGGAAATACCCGCCCAGTCAATGCCAAATCCACGTGGCAGTGTCTTTTCTGCTACCTCCGCAATGGCTTTCAATGCCTGTCCGCTACTGTAACCTGGAGCAGCCTGTCCGCTGATTTCTGAAGCGTTGTACATGTTGTGCCGCGTAATTTCCGAAAGGCCATACACCTTTTCCATTTTCATAAACGCAGAATAAGGCACCATCTCGTCCCGGTCATTTTTGACATACAGTTTCAAAATGTCTTCCGGCAAAGCCCGGTACTCGGGCGATGCCTGTACGATGACCTTATACTGCCGACCGAATTTGATGAAACTGATTTCGTAGTTACTTCCCAATAAGGTGGACAGTGTCGTCGTCGCATTTTCGATGGTTACGCCTTTTTGCTGGGCAATATCATTGTCGATGCGCAACATGTATTGCGGGAAACTGGCGCTGTAAAACGTAAATACGGACGACAATTCGGGGCGTTTGTTCAATGCTGCCACAAAATCGTTACTCACCGTTTCCATTTTTTTGTAGTCGCCTGAACCCGCTTTATCCAATACCCGCAACTCGAAACCACCCGCGGCACCATAACCAGGAACGGCTGGTGGCTGGAAGAATTCGATGGTGGCACCGGAGATATCCCTGGATTTTTCTTCAATTTCCCGGATGACTTCCTGAACGGAGTGTTTCCGCTCTTCCCATCCTTTCAGGTTGATCAGACAGGTACCTGAGTTGGACCCCGTACCTTCTGTCAGGATTTCGTAACCTGCCAGACAGGAAACCGATTTTACGTCTTCCATCTCTTCGCAAATTTTTTGCAGCCTTTCTGATATCTCATTGGTTCTTTCCAAACTGGAACCTGGCGGTGTTTGTATCACCGCATAGAACATACCCTGGTCCTCATTGGGGATGAAGCCGGTGGGCAGGTCATTATTGAAGTACCACGAACCAAGGGAGAACGCAATCAGCATACCGAAGGTAATTACCCTCCGGTTGACAATGAACCGCAAAATATTTTTATACCGGAATGAAACACCATTAAACCAGTTATTGAATCCGTCCAATACCCTGTTCAATATGGTTTTCTTTCTGGCTTGTCCGTGTGTATTTTTTAGCATCATGGCGCAAAGTGCTGGCGTGAGCGTTAAAGCAATCAGACCTGACAGAATGATAGACGTGGCCATAGTGATAGAAAACTGCCGGTAAAATATACCCACCGGACCCGACATAAAGGCCACTGGAATAAATACCGCCGCCATTACAAAGGTGATGGCGATGATCGCTCCACTCACCTCGTGCATCGCTTCTTCTGTGGCCAATACGGCCGAAAGATTTTTGGTTTCCATCTTGGCGTGTACCGCCTCGATGACCACAATCGCATTATCGACCACAATACCAATCGCGAGTACCAAGGCAAACAGCGTGATCAGATTCAAAGTAATACCGAAATACGACATGAATACAAATGTCCCAATCAGTGATACCGGTACCGCAATAGCCGGAATCAAGGTAGAACGCCAGTCGCCCAGGAATAAGAATACGACCAAACCCACCAACAGAAACGCTTCCAACAGCGTATGCAATACTTTTTCAATAGAGGCATCCAGGAATGTGGATACATCATAGCTGATTTCATAATCCATCCCTTTGGGAAAGGAGGTACCCTTGATTTGCTTCAGTTTCTCTTTGACATCCTTAATTACCTGACTGGCATTACTACCGTAAGATTGTTTTAATACAATCGCGGCGGAAGGTTTGCCATTCAGGTTGGAATAGATATCGTACATAGAACTGCCGAATTCTACTTTAGCGACGTCTTTCAGACGCAGGATTTCACCGTTCGGGTTCGATTTCAGAATGATATTGCCGTACTCTTCCTCCGTAGTGAAACGACCTGGATACTTTAATACATATTCGAATGCCTGCGATCTTTTACCGGAGCTTTCACCTGTTTTGCCCGGTGACGCTTCCAGACTTTGCGCACTCAGCGCTTCCATCACCTCATCGGCAGATATTTTATAAGCCAGCAGCCGGTCGGGTTTCAGCCATATCCGCATCGCATATTCCCGGTTGCCCAGGATGTCGGCAAAACCAACGCCATCAACCCGGCGCAACTCCGATAACAAGTTGATATCCGCAAAGTTAAACAGGAATTTCTGGTCGGCCAGCGAGTCGGTACTGTACAAGTTGATGTACATCAACATGTTAGATTCCTCGCGGGAGATTTTCACCCCTTCCCGCACCACCAATGGTGGGAGTTTGTTTACTACCGAGGCCACCCGGTTCTGCACATTCAGCGAGGCCTGGTTGGGATCGGTGCCGAGGTTAAAGATGATTTGAATGGTGCCTTCACCGTCGTTACCGGCATCAGATGCCATGTATTTCATGCCTGGAACCCCGTTGAGTGCCCTTTCGAGCGGGATCATTACTGATTTGATCATCAGTTCGTTATTGGCGCCTGGGTATTCTGCCACCACATTCACCTTTGGCGGCGAAATGGATGGAAATTGGGTGACCGGCATCTTCACAAGAGACAGTGCTCCCATAAAGACGATAATAAGCGATATTACTATCGACAGTACCGGCCGATGTATGAATCTTTTGAACATCTATTTAAATTTAAGGGTTTATACTATTCTGCTTTCAGTTTTAAATGCGAAAGCACTTCTTGAGGGTTCATAAATTCAAACTCAATCTTATCGTCGTCCTTCACTTTTTGAACACCTTCCAGCAGGATCTTTTCGTCTTTGGAAAGACCGCTTTTCACCACATACAAGTCGGGTACTTCCCCGGTGATGGTAATTTCCCGGGACTTCACCGTCTTGTTCTGGTCAATGACAAATACATACTTCTTATTCTGTATTTCGTAAGTGGCTTTTTGCGGAATAATCAGGGCATTTCTGACGGGAACAGTCATTAAGACCTTACCGGTTTCGCCATTTCTCAACAGCTTGTCCGGGTTGGGGAAAATGGCCCGGAAAGCGATATTGCCCGTTTCATTATCAAATTCACTTTCGATCACCTCGATTTTCCCTTTATATTTCAACCGGGTATTATTGGCCAGCAACAGGCTTACCTGGTTGTTGCCCCGACCTTTGATATTGGTTTGATATTCAAGGTATTCGGGTTCGGAAACATTGAAATAGACAAACATCTGGCTGTTGTCCGAAAGACTGGTCAACAGTTCGCCTTCTTCGATAAGACTACCTGGTTTTTTAGGAAGGCGGTCGATATAACCGTCGAAAGGTGCCTTGATTTCGGTAAAGGACAAATGG